>NZ_JBEZGN010000015.1:0-184291 GCF_040650055.1 Spirillospora sp. NPDC048819
TCGGCGAGATCCTCCGCGAGGTCAAGGCCGCCGGGGTCACCGTCCTGCTCATCGAGCAGAACGTGCACTTCGCCGCCACCGTCGCCGACCGCCACCACCTGCTCGCCGAGGGCCGGATCGTCGAGTCCATGGACAACGACGAGGTCCTCGCCCGCGAGAACGAACTCCTGCAGTACCTCGGAATCTAGGAGAGCCCTGATGAGACTTCTCGGACGTTCGGCCGCGCTCGCGACCGCCGGAATGATGCTGGCCGCCTGCGGGGGCGGTCCCGGCGGGGGCGGCGGCAAGATCAGCGACGACAAGCTCGTCCTCGCGGTGCTGACCGACCAGTCGGGCGTGTACGCCGACCTGTCGGGCAAGAACGCCGTCGAGGCGGTGAAGATGGCCGTGGCCGACTTCAAGGCCAAGCACGGCGACAAGGCGGTGACCGACAAGATCGAGGTCATCTCCGCCGACCACCAGAACAAGCCCGAGATCGCCAACTCCAAGGCGCAGGAGCTCTACGACCGGCGGCAGGCCGACATGATCGTGGACGTGCCGACCTCCTCGGCCGCGCTCGCCGTCGCCAACATCGCCAAGACCAAGAAGAAGGTGTTCATCGACACCGGCGCCGCGACGACGGAGCTGGAAGGCAAGCAGTGCAACAAGTACACCTTCCACTACGGCTACAACAGCTACATGCTCGCCCACGGCACCGGCACCGGAGTGACCCAGGACGGCGCCAAGAACTGGTACATCGTCTACCCGGACTACGCGTTCGGGCAGGACATGGAGAAGACGTTCGGGGAGGCCGTCAAGGCGGCCGGCGGCACGGTGGTGAAGAGCGACCCGACGCCGTTCCCCAACGACAACTTCTCCACGTTCCTGCTGAAGGCGCCGAACCTCGACCCCAAGCCGGACGTGCTCGGCGCCATGCAGGCGGGCGGTGACCTGGTCAACCTGGTGAAGCAGTACAACGAGTACAAGCTGCGCGACAAGGGCGTGAGCCTCGCGGTGGGGCTGATGTTCCTGACCGACATCCACTCCCTCACGCCGGACGCCCTGGCCGGGACGCGCTTCACCGACTTCTGGTACTGGAACGCCGACGAGGGCAACCGCGCCTGGGCCGACAAGTTCAAGGCCAAGACGGGGACGCGTCCGACGGCCGTCCACGCGGCCGACTACTCGGCGGCGCTGCAGTACCTGGAGGCCGTGCAGCGCGGCGGCACCGACAAGTCCGACGAGGTGGTCAAGCAGCTCGAAGGCCACAAGGTCGACGACATGTTCACCTCCACCGGGACCATCCGGGCCGCGGACCATCTGCTCGTCCACGACTCCTACATCGCGGAGGTGAAGCCGTCGAGCGAGGTCAAGGAGCCGTGGGACTACGAGAAGATCGTCAAGACGATCCCGGCGGCCGAGGCGTTCCAGCAGCCCGACCCGGCCTGCAAGCTCTGAGGCGGGTCGCGACGTGCTTCAGCAGGCGTTCAACGGCCTGGTGGGCGGGGCGTTCTACGCCCTGCTCGCCCTCGGCCTGTCCGTCATCTTCGGGATGCTGCACGTGGTCAACTTCGCCCACGGCGCGTTCTACATGCTCGGGGCGTTCGGCTCGTACGTGCTGCTCGACTCGTTCGGCGTGAGCTTCTGGGTGGCGCTGCCGCTCGTCCCCGTCGTGCTGGGCGTGGTGGGCGTGGTGCTGGAACGGCTGTTCATCCGCCGTCTGACGCCCCTGGACCCGCTCTACAACTTCCTGTTCACCTTCGGCCTCGCGCTGATCCTGCAGGATCTCGTCAAGCGGCAGTACGGCGTGCAGTCGCAGCCGTACCCGCGTCCGTCCGCGCTGCGCGGCTCGCTCGACCTGGGGTTGTTCACCTACCCGGCCTACCAGGTGTTCGTGCTCGCGTTGTCGCTGCTGGTGTGCGGGACGGTGTGGGTGGTCCTCACCCGGACCCGCATCGGCATGATCGTCCGGGCGTCGACCGAGCGGCCCGAGCTGACCCGCGCGCTCGGCATCGACGTCGCCCGCTGGGTGACGCCCGTCTTCGGGTTCGGCGTCGCGCTGGCGGGCTTCGCCGGCGTTCTCGCCGCGCCGATGCGGGCGGTCAACCCGCTGATGGGCGCCGACCTGATCATCACGGTGTTCGCCGTGGTGGTGATCGGCGGCCTCGGCTCGGTGTTCGGGTCGGTCGCCGCGGGCTTCGCGGTCGGGCTCGTGTCGGCGCTCGGCAACTACTACGTCCCGTCGCTCTCGCAGACCCTGGTGTTCATCCTGATGGCCGCCGTGCTGCTGTGGCGCCCCGCCGGGCTGTTCGGCCGCGAGGAGGCGACGATATGACCCCCATCGTGATGACCGGCACCGTGATGACCAGCACCGCGGCCACCGGCGCCGTGATCGTCGAGGAGACGCAGTGATCCTCTCCAAACTGGCCGGACGGCCGTTCCTGCTGACCGCGGGGCTGCTGGTGGCGCTCGGCCTGCCCTGGTTCGTCTACCCGCCGGTCGCCATGGACATCGTCTGCTGGGCGCTGTTCGCGGCCGCCGTCGACCTGCTCCTCGGCTTCACCGGGCTGCTGTCGTTCGGGCACGCCGCCTTCTGGGGCGGTTCCGCGTACGTCACGGGACTGATCGCGCTTCACTCCGGTCTGCCGTTCCCCGTCGCCGTACTGGGCGGGGCGGTCTTCTCGGCCGTCCTCGCCGTTCCGATCGGGTTCCTGTCCGTCCGGCTGCGCGGCATCTACTTCGCGATGGTCACCCTCGCCTTCGCCCAGATGGTCTACTTCGTCGCCAACCAGTGGCGGGACGCGACCGGCGGGGAGAACGGCCTGCAAGGCATCCCCAAGGAACTGTTCGGGCTGGACCTGTCCGACCCGTTCTTCTTCTACTACGCGGGGCTTCCCTTCATCCTGGCCGGACTGTTCGCCGCCTGGCGCATCGTCCGGTCCCCGTTCGGACGAGTGCTGATGTCCATCCGTGACAACCCCGCCAGGGCGCGGGCACTCGGATACAGCATCGACCGGTACAAGCTGCTCGCGTTCGTCCTGTCCGCGGGGCTGTCCGGCCTCGCCGGCGGCGTGTTCACCATCAGCCACGGGTTCGCGTCGCTGCAGGGCGTCTACTGGACGACCTCCGGGCAGGCCGTGATGATGGTCGTCCTCGGCGGCATCGGCACCCTGTGGGGCGGCGCCATCGGCGCGGCCCTGATCGTGGAACTGCACGACTACCTGGCCACGGCCGGGTTCGAGGAGACCGGGATCATCACCGGCGCCATCTTCATCCTCGTCGTCCTGCTGTTCCGCCGCGGCGTCTGGGGCACCGCCCGCGACCTGATCGCCGCCCGCAAGAACCGCGATCCCGCCGCCCCCGAGAACAGCGACACCAAGGTCGGCGCCCCCGTATGAACGGTGTCCGTCTGGACACGCCGACGCGATGAGGGAGCGGGACCAGGTCCCCGCTCCCTCATCGCGTCAGCGGGAGAGGCGGTGGAGGCGGAGGGCCAGCTGGAGTTCCAGGGCGCGTTCCGGGGTCTGCCAGTCCTCGCCGAGGAGGTGGCCGATGCGGTCCAGGCGCTGGCTGACGGTGTTGACGTGGATGTGCAGGAGCCCGGCCGTCCTCGACAGGCTGCCACCCGTCCCGAAGTAGGCCTCCAGCGTCTGGACGAGCGCCGTGCCGCGCCGCTCGTCGTAGCCGAGGACGGGGCCGAGCGCACTGGAGAGGAAGCCGGGGACGTCCCGGTCGTCGCCGATCAGCAGGCCGACGAAGCCGAGTTCGCTGGCGTCGGCCCCGTCGCCGAGGCGTCCGAGGGACCGCAGGGCGTCCGCGCAGCGCTGCGCCTCCCGGTGGGCGGACGCGACATCGGCCGGCCCGCGCACCGGGCCCGCGGCGCCGATCGTGGCGGGGCCGCCGAGGGAGGCGCCCAGCTCCTTGGCGACCCAGCGGGCCGCCTCTCCCGGGCGGTCGCCGGGCAGCAGCAGAACGATCTCCTCGGCGCGGGAGGCGGCCAGACCGCGCTCCACCGCCGCGTAGGACGACGCCCAGAACGCGGCCCGCTGCCTGAACTCCTGCGACCCGTACTTCGCGCACAGCACCACATGCGGGGCGCTCAGGTCGACGTTCACGCGCCGCGCGCGGGACATGAGCGCCTCCGCCCCGGTCTGGCGGCCGGAGAGCAGGTCGTCCAGCAGCTCGCCGCGCACCCGGCCCTCCGCCTCGGTCACGCTGCGCTGGAACAGCAGCAGCAGCGCGGTGACGAGCGCGGCCGGTTCGAGGATCCGCTGGTCGGCGTCCGACAACTCGTCCGCGGTGCGCAGCACCAGCGTCCCCAGCATCTCGTCGCCCGTGGACACCGACGCGATCCACAGATCGCCGCGCCTGACCGTCCGGCCTTGCGCGCGCGCGGAGTGCGCCGACGCCGAGACCCCGACGAGTTCGTCGGCGGTCAGGGGAGCCGACGCGGCGCCCGTCGTCGCGAGCTGGCGGCCGTCGGCGTCAAGGACGTGCAGGGTGCCGCCCAGCAACTCGGTCACGACGGCGCCGACGTCCTCCACGCCGCCGCCGCGAACGACGACGGCGGTCATGCGGTCGTGCGCGCGCGCCGCCCTCTCTACGGCCGCGCTGCGCGCCTTGACCTCCTCGTTGGCGGAGCTCAGCTCCTCCAACGCGGTGCGGGTCTCCTCCAGCAGCCGGGCGTTGTCGATCGCCACCGCGGCGTGCGCGGCCAGCGACCCGAGCAGCGCCACCTCCTCCGGCTCGAACGGACGCTCGCTGCGGTGCGCGGCGGTCAGAACGCCGATCACGCGGCTGCCCAGCCGCATGGGCACGCCCAGGATCGCGACGATGCCCTCCTCGGCGACCGCGTCGTCGATGAAACCGCGGTGCTGGAACTGCTCGTCCCCGAGATAGTGCGCGCTGGTGTAGGGCATCGCCGTCTGCGCGACCAGGCCCACGAGCCCGGTGCCCATCGGCAGCCGCAGCCGCCGGAACGCGGCCGACACCGAGCCGTCCGTGACCCGCATGTAGGTCTCGCCGCGCTCGTCGTCGTTCAGCGTCAGGTAGGCGATGTCGGCGTTCAGGAGCCGCCGGGCGCGGCGGGTGATCGCCTCCAGCACGGCGTCGAGGTCGCGCAGCCCCGCCAGGTCGCCGGCGGTGTCGAAAAGCGCCTCCAGCTCCGCCTCCCGCCGGGCGTGCCGCCGCATCACCGCCCGGACCCGCAGCGCCGCCACCTTGGCCGACTCCAGCTCCGCCAGCACGGCGGGCGGCGCGCCCTCCGCCCGCGCCTGGACGAGGGGACCCTCGAACTCGACGGGTGAGGCCTCACGGGCCAGGAGTTCGAGGAAGACGCCGCAGGTCATACGGGCCATTGTCAATGCGCCGTCCAGCCGCCGTCGAGGCCGAGGGACACGCCGGTCACCATCGACGCGGGCGGTGAGCACAGATACGCGACGAGCTCCGCCACTTCGTCCGGTTCGATCAGCCGTTTCACCGCCGCATGTTCAAGCATGATGCGCTCGATGACCTCGTCCGGGGGCATGCCGTGCGCGCGCGCCTGGTCGGCGATCTGCCGTTCCACCAGTGGGGTCCGGACATACGCCGGGTTGACGCAGTTGGACGTCACACCGTGCGGGGCGCCTTCCAATGCGATCACCTTGGACAGCCCTTCCAGGCCGTGTTTGGCGGTCACATACGCGACCTTGAACGGCGACGCGCGCAGCCCATGGACGGACGAGATGTTGACGACGCGTCCCCAGCCCCGCTCGTACATGCCGGGCAGCGCGTCCCGGGCGAGACGGAACGGGGCCTCCACCATCAGCCGCATGATCCGCGCGAACGTCTCGGGCGGGAATTCGTGGACCGGGGCCACGTGCTGGATGCCCGCGTTGTTGACCAGGATGTCGACGCCGGCGGCCAGCCCGCCGAGCGCGTCGGTGTCGGCCAGGTCGGCGAGCAGCGGGATCCCGCCGATCTCGGCCGCCGTCCGCTCCGCGGCCTCCCCGTCGATGTCGGCCACCACCACCCTGGCGCCCGCCGCCGCCAGCCGCCGCGCGCACGCGCGGCCGATGCCGCCCGCGCCGCCGGTGACCAGGGCGCGCCGGCCCGACAGATCCAGCGTCCCCGAAGTGCCCGCGGCCGGCCGCGGCGTCACGCTCGTCATGCGCAGAACCTATGAAGCGCGGCCCCAGGGTCCCATGTGGCGCGACCACACAATCCGATGGCGGCCGGTATGGCCCGCAGGTATTCACTCCGAGTTCCCCCTCCCACGTCCCGGACGGAAATCCGTGGGGCTACGGTTGGGCACGCACGGTCCGCCCACGCCGCGAGGGGTACCGATGACCGAGATCACGCATCGCTTCGTCCAGGCCGGCGAGTTGCGCATGCACATCGCCGAAGCGGGCGAAGGCCCGCTCGTGCTGCTCCTGCACGGCTTCCCGGAGTGCTGGTACTCCTGGCGCCACCAGCTCACCGCGCTCGCCGAGGCCGGCTACCACGCCGTCGCCCCCGACCAGCGCGGCTACGCCCGGACGGGCGGCCCCGCAGAACCCGGCCGGTACACGCTCCTGCACCTGGCCGGGGACGCGGTCGGGCTCATCGACGCCCTCGGCGCCGACCGTGCCGTCGTCGCCGGCCACGACTGGGGCGCACCCGTCGCCTGGGCCACCGCGCAGATGCGCCCGGACAAGGTGCGCGGCGTGATCGGGATGTCGGTCCCGCACCGTCCGCGTAGCAGCCGGCCGCCTGTCGAGTCCATGCGCCGCCTGTTCGGCGACGGCTTCTACATGGTCCGCTTCCAGGAGCCGGACGTCCCGGAGGCGGCGTTCGACCTCGACCGCGCCGGCACGTTCCGCCGGATGCTCTACGGAATGTCCGGCGACGGCCCGTCCCCGCCGCTGATCGCGCCCGACGGCGGCGGCATCCTCGACGTCCTCCCGGACCCGGAGAAGCTGCCCGGCTGGCTCACCGACGCCGACATCGCCGCCTACGTGGAGGAGTACGCCGTCAGCGGCTTCACCGGGCCGGTCAACTGGTACCGCAACCTCGACCGCAACTGGGAGCTGACCGCGGCCTGGCACCGCGCCCCGATCGGCCCGCCCGCGCTGTACATCGCCGGTGACCGCGACATCGTCGCCGTCGGGGCGCGCGGCGCGATCGACTCCATGACCGACTTTGTGCCGAACCTCCGCGACACCGTCTGGCTGTCCGGTTGCGGCCACTGGACGCAGCAGGAACGCCCGGCGGAGGTCAACGAGGCCGTGATCGGCTTCCTCCGCGGCCTGTGAGCGCGCCCGCGGCCCGGGATTGTCGGAGGCGGCCCGTACGGTCGTCGGGTGAACCGCACCGACCGCTTGTACGCCCTGGTGGAGGAGCTGCGCGCCTGCGCGCCCCGCCGCCTCGCCGCGCGGGAGCTGGCCGCGCGGTACGAGGTGAGCGTCCGCACTATCGAGCGGGACATCGGCGCACTCCAGCAGGCCGGGGTGCCGATCTTCGCGGACGTCGGCCGGGGCGGCGGCTACACCCTCGACAAGAGCCGCACGCTCCCGCCGCTGAACTTCACCCCCGCCGAGGCCGTCGCCGTCGCGATCACCCTGTCCCGCGCGGGCGGCTCACCGTACTCCCGCTCCGCCCGCACCGCCCTGCACAAGATCGTCGCCGCGATGTCGGCGGACGACGGCGCCTCGGCCCGCGCACTGGCCGCCCGCATCCGCATCCTCTGCCCCGCCGGGGACGCCGACCAGGCGTCCGTGCCGGCCGTGCTGGAGGAGGCCGTCCTGGCCCGCCGGGTCGTCCGCCTCACCTACGTCGACGGGGCGGGCACCGAGACCGAACGCGACGTCGAGCCCGTCACGTTCACCGCGTCCGGCAAGGGCTGGTATCTGAACGCCTGGTGCCGCCTGCGCGGCGGCCGCCGCGTGTTCCGCACCGACCGCGTCCGCCGCGCCGCCCTCCTGGAGGAGACCGCCCCGGAACGCTCCACCGAGTCCATGCACGGCGACATCCCACCCGACTACGTCGTCCGCCCCCTGGAGTTCGTCTGAGCACACCCGCCGGAGACGCTGCAGGCCCGCACGACGGGAGACGTGCGGGCCCGCGATGACGGTCAGCCGGTGTAGTTCGGCATCTTGGGGATGGGCTTGGCGACCGGTGGCCGCGACGGGGCGGGCTCGGGGTGGGTGGGGCTCGGCTCACCGGGTCGCCGGGTCGAGGGAGGGGCGGTGGGACGGCTGGCCGGGGTCGGTTCGCGGGGTGTGGCGGTCGGGGCGGGCGGGGCGGAGTCGGCGGCGGCCGTACCGGCGGCGAGGCCGGTGCCGGCCAGGCCGACGCCCAGCGCGACGGCTGCGATAAGGGACTTCAACTGCACTGGTGTTCCTTTCCTCGCTGTTTCATTTCCGGACGACGACAGGCGTGCCGATCGCCAGGTTCTGGGCCATCCAGGTGATGTCGTCGTTGCTGACCCGCACGCAGCCGTGGCTGACCTTGCCGCCCAGCGCCGACGCCTTGTTCGTGCCGTGGACCGCCAGCTGCCCGGGGCCGCCGGCGAACGTCGTCAGCGTCGGCGAGAAGCCGCTGAGCCCGAAGGCGTACGCGCCGTAGTCGCCGTCGGGGTCCGGCGGCTGGATCAGCTCGGTGAAGTAGAAGCGGCCGGCCGGGGTCGGCGTCCCGCCCTCGCCGGTGGCGACCTTGCCGGTGCGCAGTACCTTGTCGCCGTCGAAGACGGTGAACGTGAACGCCTTCGGGTCGATCTCCACGCGGTGGGACGTCGTCGACAGCTCGACGCCGGACGCCTTGACCCAGCCGGTGCTGCCGTTCGGCCGGACCGGCAGCAGCACCTTGAGCCAGTCGCCGTCCTTGGCGTCGACGAGGAAGACCCGGGTGGCGCCCATCTCGTTGGGGCTGGACAGCGTCTTCCAAGCCGCGCCGTCGCCCTTCCGCTTGTACACGGCGATCCGGCGCCCGCGCACGGTCGCTATTTCGGCACCGCCCCGCCCCTGCCCCGCCTGCCGGGGCCCGGTGGCCGCCGGGCGGTCCGCCTCGGGCGGGCCGTCACCTGACGTGCCGTCGCCCGGCGAACCGCAGCCGGCCGACAGGACGATCAGGGCGGCGACGACCAGGGCGCCGGTGTGCATTCTGACTTGGCGCATGCCGCGAGATGCTGGCGGAGGAGTGTGAAGAACCTGTGAGGCCGGTGTGATGATCCCGTGGTGCCGATCATGGGTCGCTTACGCTCGGGAGCCATGTGCGCGAATGTCCTGGTCGCGGAGGACGACATCAAGCAGGCGGAGCTGCTGCGCCGCTATCTCCAGCGCGAGGGGCACCGCGTGGTCGTCGTCCACGACGGGCGGGCCGCGATCGACGAGGCCCGCGCCCATCGCCCCGACCTCGTGCTGCTCGACGTGATGATGCCGGGCATCGACGGCCTCGACGTCTGCCGCGGGCTGCGCGCCGAGTCCGATGTGCCGGTGCTGATGCTGACCGCCCGCTCGACGGAGGACGACCTGCTGCTCGGCCTCGACCTCGGCGCCGACGACTACGTCACCAAGCCGTACAGCCCGCGCGAGCTGATGGCGAGGGTGCGCACGCTGCTGCGGCGGGCCGGGGGCGGCGAGCGGGTGTACCGGGTCGGCGGCATCACGGTGGACCTCGAGCGGCACACGGTGCTCGTGGACGGACGCGAGGTCGAGTGCACGCCCGCGGAGTTCCGCATCCTGGAGGCTTTGGCCGCGCGGCCGGAGCGGGTCCTCACCCGGGCACAGCTCCTGGCGCACCTGCACGGCTTCGACCGCTTCATCACCGAGCGCACGGTCGACGTGCACGTGAAGAACCTGCGGAAGAAGATCGAGCCGCGGCCGGGGCGGCCGGTCCGGTTGTGCACCGTGTACGGCGTCGGGTACAAGCTGGTCGGCGACCGTGCGCCATAGCCTGCTCGTACGACTGGTCGCCAGCTCGGTGCTGATCGCGGTGTGCTCGATCGTGGCGACCGCGTGGCTGGCGGCGCGCAGCACGTCCGGCGAGATCCGGGATCAGCAGGGCCAGACGCTCGCGCGTGACGCCCGCATCAACGACGCGCTGCTCGGCTACGCGGCGAGCCACCCGCGCTGGGACGGCGTCGGGGAGACCGTGCGCGAGCTGGCCCGGCAGAGCGACCAGCGGGTCGCGCTGGCGACCGAGGGCGGCGCCCGCATTGCGGACTCGGCGGCCGGCCGGCCGCCGCTGCCGGCACGCGCCTCGGCCGTCGTCGACCCGCTCGCCGTTGACGTCTCGCTGGTGCCGGGCGCGGCCACCGACCGGATCGACGCGCGTGCGGCCGGGCCGTTCCAGCTGCCGGAGTCCGAGCGGTTGCGGCTGCGCGAGGAGGTCGGCGCGCAGGCGGCGTGCCTGCGCCGCGAGGGGCAGCGCGCCACGGTCGTCGTCGGGCCCGGCGGCCGCCCCTACCTGCGCCGCGAGGGCGGTCAGACCGCCACGGCCCCGGCCGCGACCCGCCCGCGCGTGCCCGTCGGCGCGCCGCCCGGACGCGGCTCCTCCCCACCGCGGGCGGCGCTCGCGCGACCGTCCGGTGGCGAAGCGGTCCGGCTCACCGGCGCGCGGCCGGTCGTGGTCGCGACGACGCCGGAACCCGCCGCACCGGCCGACCCGCCGGAGACGTCGCCGCCGGCGAACATGCCCGGCGCGCCGACCGGCCCGCCCGTCGAGAGACCGGTGCCCCGGCCCACCGGGACACCGGACCTCGCGCCGCAGCCCGCGTCGTGCTCGCCGGACGCACCCGGGCCGACCGCCACCGAGAGACGCGCGCTCGACCAGCTCACCGCGCTGGTCCGGCAGTGCCAGCGGAGCCAGGTCGACGTCTGGCTGGACGAGACCGGCACGCCCGCAGCTCCGGCCGCGGCCGCCGAGTGCCTGGCGACCGCCCGTCGCACCCAGCTGAAGCCGTACGTCGCACCGGCCGCGCTGCTCTACATCGGCTCGCCGGAGGACCGCGCACCGGCCATCGACCCGTATCGCATCGCGGGAGTCACCGCGGTGATCCTCTTCCTGGCGGTCGGGGTCAGCGTGCTCGTCGCCACCCGGCTGGTGCGGCCGGTGCGTGCGGTCACCGCGGCGGTCCGGCGGATGCGGGCCGGCGACGGCTCGGCGCGGGTCATGGTCCGCGCCAAGGGCGAGGTGGGCGAGCTGGGCGCCGCGTTCAACGAGATGTCCGAGCACCTGGACCGCATGGAGCGGCAGCGCAAGGCGATGGTCAGCGACGTGTCGCACGAGTTGCGGACGCCGCTGAGCAATATCCGCGGCTGGCTGGAGGCCGCCCAGGACGGCGTGGCCGACCTGGACCCGGCGCTGACCGCCTCGCTGGTCGAGGAGGCCACGCTGCTGCAGCACATCGTCGACGACCTGCAGCAGCTCGCGCTCGCCGACGTGGGCAAGCTCCGGCTGCACCCCGAGCCGGTCGACGTGGCCGCCCTGGTCGAGCAGATCGCGACCGTCTACCGCGTCGCCGCCGAGGCCGCCGAGGTCGCGCTGGCCGTCGAGGTGACCGGCCGTCCCCACCTGGACGCCGACCCGGTTCGGCTGCGGCAGGCGGTCGGCAACCTGCTCGCCAACGCGGTCCGCTACACCCCGGCCGGCGGGCGGGTGAGCCTGCGCGCGTACGGCGACGGCGACGACGTGCTGATCGAGGTGGCCGACACCGGTCCGGGCATTGCGCCCGAGCACCTGCCGCACGTCTTCGACCGGTTCTGGCGGGCCGAGAAGTCGCGCAGCCGGCAGACCGGCGGCAGCGGCCTGGGCCTGGCCATCGTCCGCCAGCTCGCCGAGGCGCACGGCGGATCCTCGGCAGTACGCAGCGAGCCGGGCCGAGGCGCCACGTTCACCTTGCGACTGCCCCGCGCCCCGGGGTGAACACGGACGCCGGGTTGCACCGCCCCGCCGCCTTGCTGCGAGGGTGGAGGCAAATGCGTTGCTAGGGAGGATCGGTCATGGAACAGCGCACTCTGGGCCGCCAGGGCCTGGTGGCCTCGGCGATCGGCTACGGCACGATGGGCCTGACGATCGCCTACGGTCCTGCTGACGAGCAGGAGGGCATCGCCGCCATCAGGCGCGCGTACGAGCTGGGCATCACCTTCTTCGACACCGCCGAGCTCTACGGCCTGGGCACCGGCTCCAACGAGATCCTCGTCGGCAGGGCGGTCAAGGACTTCCGCGACGAGGTCGTCCTGGCGACCAAGTTCGGGTTCGACCTGTCGTCCGGGAGGATCTCCGGCCTCAACAGCCGCCCGGACAACATCCGCAAGGTCGCCGACAACAGCCTCCGCTACCTGGACGTCGACCACATCGACGTGCTCTACCAGCACCGCGTCGACCCGGACGTCCCGATCGAGGACGTCGCCGGCACGGTCAAGGAGCTGATCGAGGCGGGCAAGGTGAAGTACTTCGGGCTGAGCGAGGCGGGCCCGCAGACCATCCGCCGCGCGCACGCCGTCCAGCCCGTGTCCGTCCTCCAGACCGAGTACTCGCTGTTCGAGCGGGACGTGGAGGAGCTGCTCCCGGTGCTGCGCGAGCTGGGCATCGGGTTCGTGTCGTACTCCCCGCTGGGACGCGGCTTCATCACCGGCACCGCCAAGCCCGCCGGGTCCTACGACCCGACCGACATGCGCAACCACGATCCCCGCTGGCAGCCGGGCAACTTCGAGAAGAACCTGGCGGCCGTCGAGCGGCTCGCCGAGCTGGCCGCCGCGAAGGACGCGACGGTCTCCCAGCTCGCACTGGCCTGGGTGCTGGCCCAGGGCGACGACATCGTCCCCATCCCCGGCACCCGAAGCCCGAAGCGGGTCGAGGAGAACACGGCCGCCGCCGAGCTGACCCTGACCGAGTCCGACCTGGACGCCATCGCCGCCATCCTGCCGACCGGCGGCTTCGGCGCCCGCTACGCCGACGGCTCCCTGCCCACCTGGGTCTAGCGGGGAGCATGTAGGTGATGCCGCTGTAGGCCAGCGTCTCGTCGGCCCGCCCGACGCGGAACATCAGGCACGCCCGCAGTTCACCCCGAAGTTTCTCCTCAGATTCGAGCCAGAAGGTCGGGACGCCGTCAACCTCCGTTTCCCGCAGTTCCACTGCCGGCCTTCCTCAAAGCGGAATCTTCAGATGCCGGCAGGCGGCGATGAAATCGGCCACTTCATCGCCGGTTACGTAGCCCCATGGAATGACGGGGATCCGTGGGCCGCCCGCTGTCAGTTGGAAGCGTGCACGCTCGCGATCACCGGCCTGGTAGTAGGCGAAGCCGAAGACATGATGGGCGTCGACGTCGTAGGGATGCGGCCGTGCGGACGCGAGCCATTTCTCCGCTGCGGCGCGAATCTCCACCTGTACGTCCGGTTTCCTGAGGTGACTGTTGAAATCGTTGTCCAGCCCGTCATCGATGTTCCTGGAAGCGACCTCGATGTGGGCCATGGCGGTCATCGCGGTGACCGGATCGCCCGGAGGGGCGGCCGCCGCGGCCTGCCGCGCGCACTCCAGCATCTCCTCGTGCGAACCGCCCCACTTCTTCGCCACGCTCTGGATCCGCTGGTAGGTGCCGTGATACGAGGTCGGCCACCGTTCGCCGAGGTTGCGCCAGATCGCGTCCGCATCGCTTCGTGGAAGCTCAAGGCCCCTGGCGAACCTCAGCAGGCAGACCCACGGAACCGGATCGGACGGGAGCAACTGCGCAGCCGTCAACAACGGATGGTGGGCGGTTCGCAGGGTGGCGTGAAAATCGGCGAACTGCTGTTGCGACACATAGCGGGCCAACGCCATCGAGCGGATGCCCCACGCTTCCAGGACGATCGTGTTCCCCAGCCACAAGCCCAGGTCCGGATTCTGCGGGTCCGCACTCGCCAGGGCGCGGATGTCGGCGCTTCGGCCCTCGGCCGCCTGCGCGAGACCCGTCACGCACAGCGTTCGTCGCTCGGAGTCATTCCGCGTCTGCGCCAGCAGCCGCGCCCCGGCGGCAACGTCCCCGCGACCGACGGCGTCCACGGCCGCATCGAGAGCGTCGTCCCGCCAAGCCCGCCCAACCGTGACCGCGCCCTGCCCCGCCTTGGCCGATTTTCTCCGCAAAAATCCCACAGCGGAGAAGCCTACTGATCACTCCGTTCGCTTGTTCTGAAACGGAGCTTGGCCATCCTTAGGAAGCGAACGCCTTCAGTGATCAGCTGACCTGTCCAGGCCCACGATCACGGCTGCGATGCCAGACGGGCCAGGAGGACGCTGAAGTGTCGGCGGGTGAGGGTGAGGTGTCCGTTGCCGGGGTTCTTGCTGTCGCGGACAGCGATGTGTTGGTCGAGGTCGGCGATCTCAACGCACTCGCCTTCGTCGCCGCCGCTGTACGTGCTCTTACGCCAGTGGGCTTGGGAAGGTCCGGGGGTGCTCATGCTTTCGACGCTATCTCGTCGATGAGTTCCATTGAAGCGGTTCTGCTCAGTGTTGCCGAGAGCAGCAGGTCGAAGATTTCCTCGTGTGATGCGACTTCGTCCTCGTCCTCCACGAAGATGCTCTTGTTGTAGTGGTCGCCCACGGTCACGGTTAGACGCCCGGGCGGGCGCAAGGAAATGAGATGACACGGGGTGATCAGCGAGAGGTATTCGCTGGCTGAGCTGGGAAGAATACGCAAGTCCACGTGATCGAGCCGGGCGACTTCTGCGAGCCGCCGTATCTGAGCGTGCAGGATCGCAGGGTCGCCGCCGACCTGGTTGCTGAGGACCGTCTCCGCGATGATCGGTACGTAGTGGGGTGGATTAGGACGGCTCAGCACTTGTTGCCGGGAGAGGCGAAATTCCACGAGCGTGCTGGCGGCGCGTGAGTTCCCGGCAGGGCCGATAGCCATGAGCTTCCATGTGTAGGCCGGGATCTGAAGGAGTCCCGGGATGATGTTGGACTGGAAGGTGCGGATTTCGGCGGCGTCTTCTTCGAGGCTGGCCAGGTCCAGGGCAGCGGCCGATATCCGGCCCACTCGCTCTCGTACCCATTTGCCGGGCGTGTGGGTGGCGAGGTGGAGGAGGGACTCGCGGAGGGGGCCGTCCTCGATGCCGTAGAAGTCGAGAAGGTCACTCAGTTCTTCAGGGGCGATCACCTGGAGGCCGTTCTCGACCATGCTCAGCCAGCCCTGGGAGCGGCCGAAGCGGCGGGCGACCGTGGCGACGGTCAGGTTGTGGTGGTCGCGGGCTTTGCGGAGCGCCGAGCCGATCCGGCGCTGGCGAACGGTGGGGGCGTTCCCGGAAGGCATCTCTCCAGCGTGTCACCGAGTGTGGTTGTGCGTACACGGAACGGC
The DNA here is from genome assembly GCF_040650055.1 of Spirillospora sp. NPDC048819. Lineage (NCBI taxonomy): Bacteria > Bacillati > Actinomycetota > Actinomycetes > Streptosporangiales > Thermomonosporaceae > Spirillospora > Spirillospora sp. NPDC048819. The sequence continues at coordinate 15,266 of NZ_JBEZGN010000015.1, forward strand.
GGCGCATTGAACGTTCAATCCGGAAACATTCAGGGCGGGGGACACGAGCGCATCGGGCGGCGAATGTGGCGGGCGACTGCGAATCGAAAGGAGGCGCACGAATGGGAGCGCCCGAGACGGGGAGAATGCCGGTCGCCCGGCGCGGTGTGTCGTGGGTGGCGGGACGGTGAGCGGCGGGCTGGTCGTGCTCGGCACGCTCACGCTTCCGGGCGTCCGGAGGTCCGTGGGGTACGCGCGGCGGTTCCTGCGGGACCTGCTGCCGCCGGGGCACCCCGCGCTAGACGACCTGGTGACGGTCGGAAGCGAGACCGTCTCCAACGCCATCGCCCATACGGCGTCGGGTGAGGGCGGCCGGGTGACGGTCAGCCTGCTGGGCGGAGAGGACTTCTACACCCTCGAAGTCGCGGACGACGGTGCGGGTGGCGGGCGTCCGCGCGTCGAGGCCGAGACCGGTGCCGAGAACGGGCGCGGGCTCCGGATCGTGGAGGCGCTGACGGAAAGCTGGGGATTCCGGACGGACGGGGACCGCACCATCGTGTGGGCGCGGTTCCGCTCGCCCTGCGGAATCCTGATCGGAAACACCGACAGGGGGCTGTCGCAACGCTCCCGGACGCTGGTGCCCGCAGCGTTCGAAGGAGGAGATCGATGAGCGTTCCCGCGTTCAACACCGTTACGTGGTTCCAGGTCGGCACCGACGCGCCGGAGGAGGCCCGCCGCTTCTACGGCGACCTGTTCGGCTGGAGGATCGAGGCCGACCCCGACGGCGACGGCTACGACCTGGTCCGCTACCCGGGTGCCGACATCCCGACGGGCGGCATCTCGCACGAGGCCGACGCGTCCGGCAGGCACGCGATGTTCCTGGTCATGGTCGAGGACGTCGACGCCATCTGCACGGAGACCGAAGAGCACGGCGGCAAGGTGGCCCTTCCCGCGGTGACCGCGAACACCGGCCTCAAGTTCGCCTACCTTCAGGACCCGTCCGGCAACACGTTCGGCGTGTTCACGCCCGCGGCCGGCTGACCCGAGAGCACGAAGGGCCCCGAGGCGAACCTCGGGGCCCTTCCGGTCATCGCGGCCTACACCTCCGCGATCACCGCTACTGCTGCCTCAGTCACCGGTACGGCGGCGTGAGGATCGACCGGCTCGCGGACGGGGGTGCCAGGGGGTCGCCCCCATGGGAGATCACGCGTCTCCGCCGGTGTTGCTCTCGGAGCTGCCGACGCCGTTGGCGAACACCTCGCTGACGTCGGCGTCTAGGCGGTAGCGCTGGATCGCCTGTTGCAGTGTCTCCGGCTTGACCTCGCCGTGGCGGGCGAGCCGGGTCAGCACCGCGAGGACGAGCGACGCGGCGTCCACGTGGAAGAACCGGCGGGCGGCGGCGCGGGTGTCGGAGAAACCGAAACCGTCGGTGCCGAGGGAGCTGAAGTCCGTGTGCACCCACGGGGCGATCTGGTCGGGTACGGCGCGGGTGAAGTCCGATACCGCGACGATCGGCCCGGCGACGTTGTCGAGCGTCCGGGTGACGTACGGGACGCGCTGCTCGGCGTCGGGGTTCAGCAGGTTCCACTCGTCGCACTCGCGGGCCTCGCGGGCCAGCTCGTTCCACGAGGTCGCCGACCACACGTCGGCGGCGACGCCCCAGTCCTCGGCGAGGAGCCGCTGCGCCTCCAGGGCCCACCGGCCGCCGACGCCGGACGCCAGGATCTGCGCCCGCGGGGCCCCGCCGTTCCCGGACGTGACCTCCGGGGCGGCCTTGAACCGGTACAGGCCCTTGAGGAGGCCGTCGACGTCAACCTCGTCGGGCTCGACGGGCTGCTGGTACGGCTCGTTGTAGACGGTCAGGTAGTAGAAGACGTTCTCGCCGGACGGGTGCTCCTCGGACGAGCCGTACATGCGGCGCAGCGCGTCCTGGACGATGTGGGCCAGCTCGAACGACCACGTCGGGTCGTAGTGGACGCACGCGGGGTTCGACGCGGCGAGCAGCGGGGAGTGGCCGTCGGCGTGCTGGAGGCCCTCACCGGTGAGGGTGGTGCGGCCGGCGGTGGCGCCGAGGAGGAACCCGCGGCCCATCTGGTCGCCGAGCGCCCACATCTGGTCGCCGGTCCGCTGGAACCCGAACATCGAGTAGAAGATGTACACCGGGATCATGTGCTCGCCGTGCGTGGCGTACGTGGTTCCCGCGGCGATCGCGGACGCCATCGACCCGGCCTCGCTGATGCCCTCGTGCAGCATCTGGCCGCTCTCGGACTCCTTGTACGACAGCAGGAGCTTGCGGTCCACCGCGTCGTAGGTCTGCCCGTGCGGGGAGTAGATCTTGGACGTGGGGAACAGCGAGTCCATGCCGAACGTGCGGTACTCGTCCGGCGCGATCGGCACGAAGCGGGCGCCGATGTTCTCGTCCTTGATGAGGTCCTTGAGCAGCCGGACGAACGCCATCGTCGTCGCGACGTTCTGCTTGCCCGAGCCCTTCTTCAGCTCGCTGTAGACGGGGTCGCCGGGCAGCTTGAGCGGCTTGGCCCGCACGACGCGTTTCGGCAGGAACCCGCCGAGGGCGGCGCGGCGCTCGCGCATGTACTGGATCTCGTCGGAGTCCTCGCCCGGGTGGTAGTAGGGCGGCAGCGGCGCCTCCAGGGCCGAGTCGGGGATGTCCAGGTAGAGGCGGTCCCGGAACTCCTTCAGCTCGGCCTTGGTGAGCTTCTTCATCTGGTGGGTGGCGTTGCGGGCCTCGAAGTCGGAGCCGAGCGTCCAGCCCTTGATGGTGTGCGCGAGGATCACGGTCGGCTGCCCGACGTGCTCGCGGGCCGCCTTGAACGCGGCGTACACCTTGCGGTAGTCGTGCCCGCCGCGCGACAGCTTGCGCAGCTCGTCGTCCGACAGGTGCTGGACGATCCGGCGCAGCCGCGGGTCGGCTCCGAAGAACTTCTCCCGGATGTACTCGCCGGACTCGACGGTGAACGTCTGGAACTGCCCGTCGGGGGTGGTGTTCATCTGGTTGACCAGCACGCCGTCGACGTCCTGCGCGAGCAGCGGGTCCCAGTCGCGGCCCCAGATGACCTTGATGACGTTCCAGCCGGCGCCGCGGAAGAACGACTCCAGCTCCTGGATGATCTTGCCGTTGCCGCGGACCGGGCCGTCCAGCTGCTGGAGGTTGCAGTTGACGACGAAGGTGAGGTTGTCGAGCTCCTCGCGGGCGGCCAGGCCGATCGCGCCGAGCGACTCGGGCTCGGCCATCTCGCCGTCGCCGAGGAACGCCCACACGTGCGAGCGGGACGTGTCCTTGATCTTCCGGTTGTACAGGTAGCGGTTGAACCGGGCCTGGTACACCGAGTTGATCCCGGTCAGGCCCATGGACACCGTGGGGAACTCCCAGAAGTCCGGCATGAGCCGCGGGTGCGGGTAGGACGAGAGGCCGCCGCCCGGGTGGGAGTGCTCCTGGCGGAACCCGTCGAGCTTGTCCTCGGGGAGCCGCCCCTCCAGGTAGGCGCGGGCGTAGATGCCCGGCGACGCGTGCCCCTGGATGAAGACCTGGTCGCCCGACTCGCCGTGGTCCTTGCCGCGGAAGAAGTGGTTGAAGCCGACCTCGTAGAGCGAGGCGGCGGAGGCGTAGGTGGCGATGTGGCCGCCGACGCCGATCTCGGGCCGGTTCGCGCGCGACACCATGATCGCGGCGTTCCAGCGGATGTAGGCGCGGATGCGCCGTTCCACGTGCTCGTCGCCGGGGAACCAGGGCTCGGACTCCGGCGGGATCGTGTTGATGAAGTCGGTGCTGCGCAGGCTGGGCACTCCCACCTGCAGCTCCCGCGCCCTCTCCAGGAGCCGGAGCATCACGTACCGCGCCCTGCCGCGGCCCGCGGTCTTGATGACCGTGTCCAGCGACTCCAACCACTCCCGGGTCTCGTCCGGGTTGATGTCGGGCAGCTGGCTCGGCAGCCCGTCGCTGATGATCGAAAAGCGTTGACGTCCGGAAGCCACGGGGTCCCCTCTGTCCTTACGTCTTTGCGGGTGAGACCGGTGGCCGCCCGCGGGTGGCCACCGGTCCCCGGCAGACTGTTCGTCGCTCGTCTCGAGATCCATCGTCGCCGTTTATGACGACTAACGCATCTCTACCAACCGGTAACCATTCTCCCCGGTCAACCGGGGTAGGCACCCTGAGAGAGGCGTTTTTTCCGACGAGATCGGAGGAGCCATGTACGGGCGAGTAGGAGACCGGCTGCTTGTCCACGGCAACATCGTGGGGCAGGCGGACCGGCAGGGCGAGATCATCGAGGTGCGCGGCCGGGACGGCGGCCCGCCGTTCCTGGTCCGGTTCGACGACGGCCACGAGACCCTCGTCTACCCGGGGCCGGACGCGGTCATCGAGCCCAAGGAGCAGATATCCCGTTAGCCCGCGGATCCATGCGGCCTCGGAGGCGTCCTGGGCGGCGTACGGGGTACACCCGGGATCATGGAGAGCACCGTGGTCCGGGTGGCGACCGGTGCGCGCGAGGCCGTGCACGACATCACCGCGGAATGCGAGCGGTTCGCCGCGTCGGCGGGGGGTGACGGGTTGCTGCACGTCTTCGTCCCGCACGCCACCGCCGGCGTGGCGATCATCGAATTGGGGGCCGGCAGCGACGACGACCTCCTGGCGGCCCTCGGCGACCTGCTGCCCGCGGACGACCGCTGGCGGCACGCCCACGGGTCACCGGGCCACGGGCGCTCGCACGTGATGCCCGCGCTCGTCCCGCCGTTCGCGACCCTTCCGGTCGTCGGCGGGCGGCTCGCGCTGGGGACGTGGCAGTCGGTGGCCCTGGTCGACCTCAATGTGGACAACCCGGACCGGCAGATCCGGTTGTCCTTCCTCAAGGGATGACCGTGAAGCGATGACGCCGGCCGTCACACTCCGTGGGCTCCTTGTTACGCCGATCTACGTAATCGGACCAATGAGGCCACCAAAAGCCGGGAAGACACTTGCGCTAGGGGCCCTCACTTGTGTGGACTGTCCCGCAAACACCGCACAGGTGCGGGCGGGCCACCCGTCCAGGGGGCCGGAAGACATGAGCACGGCATCGTGCGGACTGACGACAATGGGAGGACTTTCGTGAGCGCGACCGCGGGTCAGGCGCAGTCTGAGCGCAGCCTGGCCGAACGGCTCGGCCTGAAGGCGGGCCAGGTGGTGCAGGAGATCGGCTACGACGACGACGTTGACGAGGAGCTCCGCGAATCCGTCGAGGCCGTCACGGGGAACGAGCTGGTCGACGAGGACTACGAGGACGTGGTCGACGTCGTGCTGCTGTGGTGGCGCGAGGAGGACGGCGACCTGTTCGAGGGCCTGACCGACGCGATGATCCCGCTCACCGGCGGCGGCAACATCTGGCTGCTGACGCCGAAGGCGGGCAGGGACGGCCACGTGGAGCCGAGCGACATCGGCGAGGCCGCGCAGACGGCCGGGCTGTCGCAGACCAGCAGTGTCAGCGCCGCCAAGGAATGGTCGGGTACGCGGCTGGTCGCGCCCAAGGTCCGCAAGTAGCCCCGGTGCCCGGTCCGCGGGCCGTACGGGGTGACAGACTGGTCCCGTCCCCCACACGCCCGTGGGGGACGGGGCATGACCCCGCCACGGGCGGGGACGAATCGCGGGAGTGGCTTTGGCGGTTGAGGTAGGCGACGGCGCACCGGACTTCGAGCTGAAGGACCAGCACGGCACACCGGTGAAGCTGTCGGACTTCCGTGGTGAGAAGAACGTCGTCCTGGTGTTCTATCCCCTGGCGTTCAGCGGCGTCTGCACCGGCGAGCTGTGCCAGATCCGGGACGAGCTGCCCACCCTGGGCGGCGACGACGTGCAGGTGCTCGCGGTGTCGGTCGACTCGATGTTCGCGCTGCGCGCCTGGGCCGAGCAGGAGAAGTACACGTTCCCGCTGCTTTCGGACTTCTGGCCGCACGGCGGGACGGCACAGCGTTACGGCGTGTTCGACGAGGGTAAGGGGCTCGCCGTGCGCGGGACCTTCATCATCGACACCGAGGGCGTGGTCCGCTGGAAGGTCGTGAACGCGATCCCGGACGCACGCGACATCGACGAGTACCGCAAGGCGCTCGCCGGTCTCTGAGCGAACCGGACCGGCTCCGGCCATGTGGCCGGATCCGGTCCCCGCACCTCTGGAGGTGTGATGCCCTGCTTCCGTTGCGGGGCGCGGCAGACCGACCCCGTCCGGGGCGCGAGCCCGTGGAAGCGCGGGGTCCGGGCGGACCGCCAGGTGCTGATCTGCCCCGGGTGCCAGACCGCCCGCGGCTGGGCGGACGATCTCGACCGCTGCTCGGCCTGCGCGTCGGCCGCGCTGGTGTGCCGCCTCGGCGAGGTCGAGTGCCGCGACTGCGGCCACACCCGCGAAGCCGCTCCGGCCGACCTTGTGCATTCGGGTGCTCCGCCGGGCGGTTCCGGCGACGGCGACCTCTCCGCGGAGGTGGCCGCGGCGCTCACCCGCGTCCTCAGAGGGGGCCCGGCGATCTGAGCACCGCGTGGCCGCCTCCGGCCACGGCGGCCGATCTTCCGCGGCAGTGCGTTGACCACGGCTTTCGGGCTTGACGCGGTATTTCGCGTCCTGCAACGCTTCGCGGATGCCGATCGTGCTGATGCGCCTGGTCAACCGGATCACCGGGCGGTCCTGGCGCGTACCCGCGCTGGTGCTCCTCGCGGCCTTTCTTGCGGGCTGGCTGCTGATCGCCGTGTTCGAGGAGCCCGGCGCCGACATCAAACGTCCGGACGAGTACTTCTGGTACTTCCTCGTCAGCGGCACCACCACGGGTTACGGCGATCTGTCCCCGACCACGGTCGGCGGGCGGATCGGCGGAATGATCGTCATCGTGGCGGGGCTCACCGCGGGGCTCGTGATGTTCGCCGAGCTGACGCTCTGGATGGGGAAGGGAAGGACCATGAGGGCCAACGGCCAGGCGCAGCTGCACAGGCGGCGGCACATCGTGATGATCGGCTACCACCGCGGCGGGCTGCGCGAGATAGTCGGCCAGCTCCGCGCCGACCCGGAGTTCGCCAAGACGCCCGTCGTCACGATCTTCTGGCCGGACGAGCTGACCGGCCAGAACCCCGATCCCGGCCTGTACGACGTGGTCGCGTTCGACGAGACCGCCTACGAGCGGGCGTGCCTGGAGACCGCGAGGACCGTCGTGGTCGTCGGCCGCAACGACGACGAGACCGTCCGGGTGATGCTGGGCGTGGAGGCCTACCTGCGGCGCAACGGTGATCCGCCCGTCCACCTGCTGGCCGGGGTGCACGAGGGCGGCCGCCGCGCGGAGATCACCGAGGCGCTCAGGCTGATCGGCACGAACATCGAGCCGGTCGACATCGACGACTCCGCCGTGGTCGCGGCCGCGATCCGCAACCCCGGCATCGCCGCGATCTACCACAATCTCGCCAGCACACTCGACACGGACGGCACCCTCTACCGCGTGAACGTCCCGGACGACGCAGGCGAGTGGTCCCGCGTCGATGTCGCGATCTTCCTTCTGCGCCGGGGCAGCACACTCCTGGCCGTCGGCGAGTCGCACCGCCCCAGCGCGGAGTTCCGCCTCACCGCCGCCCCGGACGAGAAAGATCCGAGGCGGCCAGTCGCTCGCCGTGGTGGCGCCGGCCCGCCCGGAGATCCCCTGGCACGAGCTGTGAGCAAAGGCCGGGAGGGCGCCCCTCGCGCCCGCTGAGGGCGCCCTCCCGGCAGCCGCCGGCGCGCGGCCCGGGGCTACAGGTCCAAGAGCCCCGGGGCCTCCCCGCGCGCCCGCGGAGTCTCTAGGCGGCCTGCCGGTGGTCGGCGTCCAGCAGGTGGTAGAGCAGGAGCAGCTGTGTGATCGCCAGGGGGTCGCTGGTGCCGGCGTCGCCGAGCCGGCCGAGGACTCCGGGGTCGGGGATCGCGGTGCCGGCGCGGGGGCCGAGGCGTTCCAGGATGGCCTTCTTGACGACCTGTGATTCCTCGGGGGAGACGTATCCGTGGACGTGCAGGGCGTCGACGGGGCGTCCGTCGGTGTCGCGGTGCAGGCGCAGGTGCATGGCCGTCTCCGTGCCGCCCGAACCCGCGCCGCCCGAACCCGTGTTGCCGGGGTCGCCGGTGCCGCTGTCGAGGACGTCCGCCAGATCGGGATGATCGATCGTGGGGCGGAGCAGCAGCTCGGCGGACAGCGGGGTGCCGGGCGGGTCGAGCCGTCCGGCGACGGGCGCGAAGCGGACGACGATGTCGGCGTGCTTGCGCTGGGGGCGGATGTAGGCGGCGCTCTCGGGTTCGCGGCGGTCCAGTTCCGCCATGACCTGCTCGGGGGTGTAGCCGCGCTTGTCGCAGTCGCGGCGGACCTTCCAGGAGTGCCGCAGCGGCTCGGGCGGGTCGAGGTAGACGGTGATGTCGAAGCAAGCGCGCGCCATCCGGGTGTGGAGGGGGAGCAGGCCCTCGACGATCACGAAGTCGCGGGGTTCGACCAGCTCGGGCCGGACGAGCTCGCCGGTGGCGTGGTCGTAGACGGGTTTGAGGATGGGTTCGCCCATCGACAGCAGCTGCAGGTGCTGCTCCATGACGTCGATGTGGTTGCAGTCGGGGTGCAGCGCCGTGAACGGCTTGCCGGCGCGTTCGGCGCGGTCGTAGCGGTGGTAGTCGTCCACGCAGACCGCCGTCATCCGGTCGGCCCCCAGACACTGCACAAGCCCCCTGGTCAGTGTGGTCTTGCCCGCCGCGCTGTCCCCGGCGATGGCGAGCATGACGGGGCGGCGGCCCGACCCGCGCGCCCGGAGCATATGCACGATCCGATGGGGCACCTTCTGCTCCTCCGTCCTGCGGAATTCAGTTTTCGTATAGGAGAGTACGGCGGTGCGGCCGGCGGTTCGTCCCCCAATCAGGGGAGAGCGGGGGTGAAACCGCGGAGGCTGCCTCCGACCCTGGGCTACTGATGAGTAGCTTCAGGTTGTTATCGTGCCGGAATGGGTGTCCCCGTACGTGTCGTCCTGGTCGACGACCACGAAATGATCCTCGCCGGACTGCAGGCGATGCTGGCCGGGTTCTCCGGGCGCGTGCGCGTCGTGGGGCAGGCGGGGACGGGAGACGAGGCGGCCCGGCTGGTCACCACGCTGCGCCCGGACGTCGTCCTGCTGGACGTGCGGCTCGGCCCGGAGAGCGGCCTCGACCTGTGCCGCCTGCTGACCGGGCGGGTCCCGGAGGCGCGGGTGGTGTTCCTGTCGGTCTACGACGACGAGCAGTACGTCTTCGAGGCGCTGCGGGCCGGGGCGGGCGGGTACCTGCTGAAGCGGGTGGACGGCCCGGAACTCGTCCGCCGCCTGGAGGAGGTCGCGCAGGGCGAGACGGTCGTGGACCCGACGCTCGCCGGCCGGATGGCGGTCACCGCGGCCCGGCTGACCCGCGGCGAGTTCTGGCCGGGCGCCAACCGCGGGCTCACGCAGCGCGAGAGCGAGGTGCTGTCGCTGCTGGTGGGCGGCCTGTCCAACAAGGCGATCGCGGCGCGGCTCGTGCTGAGCGAGGAGACGGTCAAGAGCCACCTGCGCGCCCTCTACCGCAAGCTGGAGGTGACCGACCGGTCCGCCGCGATAGCGGTCGCGCTGCGCGAGGGACTGTTCCGGTGACCGCCGCCGGGCCGCTGGAGCTGCTCGCCGGACGCGGGAACGACCTGCTCGTCCGCATCGTGGCGGTGGCCTGCTCCGACCGCGAGCTGCCGCGGATGGCCGAGGATCTGGCCGGGCTCGTCGTCCGGTCGGCGCGGGCGCTGACGTTCTGCGACGTGTACGTCCTGGCCGAGGACGAGCGCGTCCTGGAATGGTCGGGCCCGCCGGTCCCGCTGGGGGACGGCGACGTCGGCCGCGCCGCCGCGCACGGCCGGGCGCGTTCGCATCCGGACGGGCGGGGCGCCGCGATCCCCGTGCACAGCGAGGGAACCGTGATCGCGGTCATGGACGTCCGGTCCGCGGGCCCGGCCCCGGCCGAGGACCTGGTCCTCGTCACCGCGCTCGCCGGGCTGTTCGCGCCGGTGCTGTCCTCGTGCCGCCGGCTGCGCACCGCCCGCGAGCGCGAGCACGCCGCCGAGCGGTTCGCCGAACGGGCGGTGGAGGCGCAGGAGGCCGAGCGGTCACGGCTGAGCCGGGAGATCCACGACGGCATCGCACAGCGCCTCGCCAGCCTCGGCTTCCACCTGTCGGCGGCCGAGCGGGCGCTTCCCGAGCACCATCCCGAGGGGCTGGCGCAGATCATGATGGCGCGGCGGCTGTGCGAGCTGGCGGCGGCCGAGACCCGCGCCGCGATCGGGGGGCTGCGGCCGCCCGTCCTCGACGACCTGGGCCTGTCGGCGGCGCTGGCCACCCTCGCGCGTGAGGCCGGGGACGGGCCCGGCCCGTCCGGCCCGCTCGACGTGACGGTGACCGTCGAGGGCGAACTGGAGGACGCGCTGCCCGACCATGTGCAGACCGCGCTGTACCGGATCGCGCAGGAGGCGGTCGGCAACTGCCTGCGGCACGCGTCCGCGACGTGCGTGGACCTTCTGCTGGAGCACTCCCATGACCGCGTCCGGCTCAAGGTCACCGACGACGGGGCCGGGTTCCCGGTCCGGGACGTCCTGGGGCAGGGGGGCCGCGGCCGCCGTCCTGACTCCTACGGGCTGCGCGGCATGCGGGAACGCGCCGAGCTGCTCGGCGGGCGGGTGTCGGTGACGAGCAGGCCCGGGGCCGGGACGACCGTGGAGGCCGTCATCCCCATCCCGGGCCGCCACCGGGGTGCGGTCAGCCCGTCCTGAGAACCCGGAAGACGATCCCCGCCCTGGTCAGCCGGTCGATCAGGGCGTCGCCCATCGCGGTCGCGGTCGTGACCTGCCCGGCGGTCTCCGGCAGGTCGTCGTGGGCCAGGCACAGCGCCGACTCGGCGAGCATCTTGGCGGTCTCGCCGTAGCCGGGGTCGCCGCCCGCGACCTCGGTGACGACGCGCTCGCCGCCGCCCTCCCCGGCGAACTTCATGCTGAACCAGTGCTTGGCGCGCTCCTCTTCGGACGGGCCTTCGCCCGGCGCGCGGAGCCGCAGCAGCAGGCTGCGGGTTGGCGGGAGCGCGGACAGGGCGAGCAGGGCGCCGGAGCCCGCCGCCATACCGGCGGCGGTGGCCAGCCGCTTGACGGCGACGTAGTGGCCGTAGGAGAAGTCCGGGCCGTAGCGGTCGAGCGCCGCCGCCGAACGGACGACGATCTGGGGGTCGATCGTGGGCAGCGGAAGCGTCCAGCCGTCCCCGACACGGGCCCTCGGCGCGGGGCGGCGCGAGACGCGCACCCTGCGGCCGGCGGGCCGGTCCTCCAGCCGCCGCCGCTCGCGTTCGGCGCGGATCATGCCGGCGGGGTCGCCGAAGATGCCGATCGCCGAGTGCAGGGTGCCGCCGGACGCGTCCCCGCGGATGCGCAGGAATCCCTCGACGTGAATCGGGACGCCCTCCGGAAGCTGCTTCACCGTGAAGTAGGCACCGAGGTCGTGGGGGATCGAGTCGAACCCGCAGGCGTGCACGATCCTGGCGCCGCTGCGCACGGCCTCGTCGTGGTACTTCACGTACATGCGGTCGACGAAGGTCGGTTCGCCGGTGAGGTCGACGTAGTCGGTCCCGGCGCGCGCGCACGCCGCGACCAGCGGCTCGCCGTACTTCACGTAGGGGCCGACCGTGGTGATGACGACTCGCGCCGCGTTCGCGACGTCCTCGATCGAGGCGATGTCGTTGGTGTCCGCGTGCAGCAGCGGCAGATCGGCGCACGCCGGATTCAGCTTCACCAGGCGGTCGCGGACGGCCCTCAGCTTGGCCTGGTTGCGCCCGGCGAGGGCCCAGCGCGTGCCGGGCCCGGCGTGCTCGGCCAGATACTCGGCGGTCAGGGCGCCGGTGAAGCCGGTGGCGCCGAACAGCACGACGTCGTACGGGCGGGCCGGGTCGTGCTGGCGGCCCGGGTCGTGCTGGCGGTCGGCGGTCATCGAAGCCCCTCTCACGGTTTCCGAACCTGATTCTGTCGCGTCCGCGGCCGATCATGCACGCGGGTACGCCGATGTGAGCGACCGCACTCGTCTAGTGTTGCCGGGATGAGGATGAGGGAGACGCCGGGATGAGGTGGACAGGGTCATGACCGGGCTCGCCGTGGCGATGGACGTCGTCGCCGTGGGCTTCTTCGTCTTCTTCCTGTCGCTCGTCACCCGCAGGACGACCGTGCCGGCCGACGAAGGCGGGCGGAGCGTCGCGATGATCCTGATCGCCGTCAGTCTCGGCCTGCTGTCGGTGTCGCTGTGGAGCCTGCCCTGACGTCCGCGCCGCTCCGGTCCGCACCGCTCCGGTCCGCACCGCTCCGGTCCGGGCCGCTCCAGCCGGGGGCGTCCAGCAGGTGCCGGACGAACAGCAGCGTCGTCGGGGTCGGCGCGGTCCCGGCGACCGCGTGCCACGGCCGGTCGAGCGGCATCCCCGGCGCGTCGACGACGACGAGGCGGCCCGCGTCGAGCTCGGCTCCGACGGCGTCCCTCGACACCAGCGCGACCCCGAGCCCCGCCGCCGCGCCCGCGATCACCGCGCCGTTCGAACCGAGGACGAGGCGGGGCGGCGACACCTCCCGCTCGGCCAGGTAGGCGTCGGCGGTCGCCCGCGTCCCGGAGCCCGGCTCCCGCATCACCCACGGCGTAACGGCGAGCGCGAACCCGTCCGCGAGGCCGGGTGCGCCGACGACGACCAGCTCGTTCGGACGCCGTGCCAGCACGGTCGCCGCGACATCGCCGGGCGGGCGGCCGGCCAGCACCAGATCCGCCTCGTGTGCGGCGAGGCTGCTCCACACCTGGCGGCGCGGGCCGACCTCCAGCGCCAGCTCCACGTCGGGCCAGCGCGCCCGGAACGAGGCGAGCAGCTCAGGGAGGATCTGGTCGGCGGCCGTCGTCACCGCCGCCAGCCGCAGCGGGCCGCGCCCCGGATCCGCCGCGCCGCGGGCGGCCGCCCGCCCCTCCTCCAGCAGCCCGAGCACCTGCCGCGCGTAGCCGGCGTAGACGATCCCGGCGGCGGTCAGCGCGAGCCCGCGCCCCTCCCTGCGGACGAGCGGCACGCCGAGATCGCGGGTCAGGGCCGCGACCGCGGCCGACACCGCCGACTCGGTCACGTACAGCCGGCGCGCCGCCGCCCGCACGGACCCCGTGTCGGCGAGGACGGCGAACGTCCGCAGCCGCGCCTCCGTCACGCCCGGCCTCCTTGTTCAAGTGAATGGTTGATGGTCACCGTAGAACACTTGATGGACATCGCAACTGTCGAGGGGTGAAGCTCGACCCGTTCACGGTTCCACGTGGCCGGGACGCGGCGCCTCACCCCGATCCCCTGGGACATGCCGTCCTCCACCGGGGTGAGTCGCCGCGTCCCGCATCCAGGCTTCAGGCTGAAGGAGAGCGGCGATGAGCTCGGGCAGATGGTCGGCGGGCGTGATCCCCTACGCGGAGATGGGCTACTGGCGCCCGGACTACCAGCCGAAGGACAGCGACATCCTCGCCGCCTTCCGGATCACGCCCCAGAAGGGCGTGCCGCCGGAGGAGGCCGGCGCGGCCGTCGCGGGCGAGTCGTCCACCGCCACCTGGACGGTCGTGTGGACCGACAGGCTCACGTCCTACGAGAACTACCAGGCCAAGTGCTACAGGGTGGAGCCCGTCCCCGGCCAGGAGGGGCAGTTCATCGCCTACATCGCCTACGACCTCGACCTGTTCGAGGAGGGGTCGATCGCGAACCTGACGTCGTCCATCATCGGGAACGTCTTCGGGTTCAAGGCGCTGAAGGCCCTCCGCCTTGAGGACATGCGCATCCCCACCCACTACGTGAAGACGTTCCAGGGGCCCGCGCACGGCATCGTCATGGAACGCGAGTACCTCGGCAAGTTCGGCCGTCCGCTGCTGGGCGCGACCGTCAAACCGAAGCTCGGGCTGTCGGCGCGCAACTACGGCCGCGTCGTGTACGAGGCCTGCCGCGGCGGCCTGGACTTCACCAAGGACGACGAGAACATCAACTCCCAGCCGTTCATGCGCTGGCGCGACCGCTTCCTCTACTGCATGGAGGGCGTGAACCGGGCGCAGGCCGCGACCGGCGAGGTGAAGGGCCACTACCTCAACGTCACCGCCGGGACGATGGAGGACATGTACGAGCGCGCCGAGTTCGCCAAGGAACTCGGCAGCGTCATCGTGATGATCGACCTCACCATCGGCTACACGGCGATCCAGTCGATGGCCAGATGGGCGCGCGCCAACGGCGTCCTGCTGCACCTGCACCGCGCGGGGCACTCCACCTACACGCGGCAGAAGTCCCACGGCGTCAACTTCCGCGTCATCGCCAAGTGGATGCGGCTCGCGGGCGTCGACCACATCCACGCGGGGACGGTCGTCGGCAAGCTGGAGGGCGACCCGAACAGCGTCCGCGGGTACTACGACACGCTGCGCCTGGACAAGATCGCCGCCGACCCGGTGAAGGGCCTGTACTTCGACCAGGAATGGGCGTCGATGCCGGGGACCATGCCCGTCGCGTCCGGCGGCATCCATGCCGGGCAGATGCACCAGCTCCTGCACTACCTCGGCGAGGACTCCATCCTACAGTTCGGCGGCGGGACGATCGGCCACCCGATGGGCATCGCCGCCGGCGCCACCGCCAACCGGGTCGCGCTCGAAGCCATGATCAAGGCGCGGAACGAGGGCCGCGACTACCTCGCCGAAGGCCCCGACATCCTGCGCGCCGCCGCCAAGAAGAGCCGCGAACTGGACATCGCCCTGTCCACCTGGGGCGACATCACCTTCACCTACGAATCCACCGACACCCCGGACGTCGTCGAAACCCCTGTGAGCATCTGATGCGGATCACCCAAGGAACCTTCTCGTACCTGCCCGACCTCACCGACGAGGAGATCACCAAGCAGATCGCCTACGCCCTCGACCAGGGCTGGCCCTGCTCGGTCGAGTTCACCGACGACCCGCACCCGCGCAACTCCTACTGGGAGATGTGGGGCCTGCCGATGTTCGACCTCACCGACCCGGCCGGCGTCCTGTACGAGATCAACGAATGCCGCAGGGCGCACCCGGACCACTACATCCGGCTGAACGCCTACGACGCCTCCTACGGACGCCAGACGACGGCGCTCCAGTTCATCATCCAGCGCCCCGCCGACGAACCCGGCTTCCGGCTCGACCGCGAAGAGACGTCCGACCGGCGCGTCCGCTACACCCTGCACCCCTACGCCCTCGACCGCCCCGAGGGCGACCGGTACGGGGCGGGACGTTGAGCGAACGCCCCGGATTCGGGATGCGCCAGAACGGCTCCCCGGCGGCCCCTTCCCCCGCCCCCGCCGCCGGGGAGCCGCTTCCTCCCGGCGCCCGCGTCGACCTCGCCAGGGAACGCGCCGACTCCCACGCCGACGACGTCCTGGACGCCCTCGACCGCGAACTCGTCGGCCTCGCCCCCGTCAAGACCCGCATCCGGGAGATCGCCGCGCTGCTCCTCGTCGACCGCGTCCGCGCCCGCTTCGGCATCGACTCCGGGCGCCCCAGCCTCCACATGTGCTTCACCGGCAGCCCCGGGACGGGCAAGACGTCCGTCGCGCTGCGGCTCGCCGAACTCCTGCACCGACTCGGCTACATCCGCCGCGGCCACCTCGTCTCCGTCACCCGCGACGACCTCGTCGGCCAGTACGTCGGCCACACCGCCCCCAAGACCAAGGACGTCCTCAAAAGGGCCATGGGCGGCGTCCTGTTCATCGACGAGGCGTACTACCTGTACCGCGCCGAGAACGAGCGCGACTACGGGCAGGAGGCCATCGAGATCCTCCTCCAGGTCATGGAGAACCAGCGGGACGACCTCGTCGTCGTCCTCGCCGGCTACAAGGACCGCATGGACTCCTTCTTCGCGTCCAATCCCGGCATGAGCTCCCGCATCGCCCACCACATCGACTTCCCCGACTACGAGCCGGACGAACTGGAGGCCATCGGCCGCCTGATGATGGAGCGCGAGGGCTACGGCCTGGCCCCCGAGACCGAGCCGGTCTTCCGCGACTACCTGTCGCGCCGCCGCGCCCAGCCCCGCTTCGCCAACGCGCGATCCGTCCGCAACGCCATCGAACGCGCCCGCCTCCGCCACGCCAACCGCCTCCTCGCCCGGGGCGGCGACGTCGGCCGCGACGATCTCACCACCCTTCACCCCGAAGACTTCCTGTCCAGCCGCGTCTTCAGGTGACCGGTGTCACGTCTGATCCGGGGATGGGCCTCCGCATGTCCTAATGTTGGGACGGACGACATGTAGAGGTGGGGGAGAAGTTGCTTAACCCTGAGGATCTGTACGAGCTCGACGCCGACCTGCCGGAAATGACGGGTCCGGTGCTGCTGCACAGCCTCGACGGCTTCGTGGACGCCGGATCCACCGGGCAGCTCGTGCGCGAGCACCTCCTGGAGGACCTGGAACACCGCGTCATCGCCCGCTTCGACGTCGACTCGCTGATCGACTACCGCGCCCGGCGCCCGCCGATGACGTTCGACCGCGACCACTGGGCCTCCTACGACACGCCCGAACTCGTCGTCCGGCTGCTCCGCGACGACGCCGGCAGCCCGTTCCTGCTGCTGTCCGGGCCCGAACCCGACCGGCTCTGGGAGGGCTTCACCGCCGCCGTCCTGGACCTCGTCAAGCGCCTCGGCGTCGGGCTCGTCGTCGGCTTCCACGGCATCCCGATGGGCGTCCCGCACACCCGTCCCGTCGGCATCACCTCGCACGCCACCCGGCCCGAGCTGATCACCCGCAACTCCTGGTTCGACAAGGTCCAGGTCCCCGGCAGCGCCGCCGGGCTCCTCGAACTGCGGCTCGGCGAGGCCGGCCACGACGCCGTCGGGTTCGCCGTGCACGTCCCGCACTACCTCGCCCAGTCCGCCTACCCGGCCGCCGCCGTCGCCGCGCTCGACGCGGTCGCCGACGCCACCGGGCTCGCGCTGCCCGTCGAACGGCTCCGCGAGGCGGCCGCCGCCACCGACGCCGACATCGCCGAGCAGGTCGAGGGCAACGACGAGGTGGAGAAGGTCGTCCGGGCCCTGGAGCAGCAGTACGACGCGTTCGCCGGGGCCGCCGAACGCGACAGCCTCCTCGCCGAATCGGCGGACATGCCCACCGCCGACGAGCTCGGCGCCCAGTTCGAACGCTTCCTCGCCGAACAGGACGGGCCCGACACGCCGTCCTAGACATATCCCGGCGGGCGCTGGGTAGGCGAGGCCCCGAGAGGGGAGGCTCGCTCATGGCCCAGAAGGTGAACGAAGTGATGACGCCGGTGCCCGTGGCGGTGTCCCCGGACACGTCCCTGGCGCAGGTCGGGGACCTCATGCGGCAGCACGGCATCGGCGACGTCCTGGTCGTCCACGAGGGGCGGCTCCGCGGCCTGGTCACCGACCGCGACATCGTCGTCCGCGCCGTCGCCGTCCAGAAGGACATGGCCGGCACGACCGTCGCCGACATCTGCAGCACCAACATGATCACCATCACGCCGGGGGAGGACGCCGACGCCGCCGTCCGCCTGATGCGGCGGCACGCCGTCCGCCGCATCCCCGTCGTGGACGGCGACCGCCCGATCGGCATGGTGTCCATCGGCGACCTGGCCGTCCAGCGCGACGAGCGCTCGGCCCTCGCCGACATCAGCGCCGAACCGCCGAACACGTGATCACACTGAAGCTGGAGGACGCCGAGCTGCCCGGCGACCTCGCGATACCGGACGGCGCCACCGGCGTCGTCCTCTTCGCGCACGGCAGCGGCAGCTCCCGGCTAAGCCCCCGCAACCGCTCCGTGGCCGACGGCCTCAACGCCGCCGGAATCGGGACGCTCCTCATCGACCTGCTCACCGAGCACGAGGGTCAGATCGACCGCGTGACCGCCGCCCTCCGCTTCGACATCGAACTCCTGACGCTCCGCCTCATCGGCGCGATCGACCGGCTGACGGAGGGCCTCGAATCCGCCCCGCACACGGCGGGCCTCCCCATCGGCCTGTTCGGCGCCAGCACCGGTGCCGCCGCCGCCCTGGCCGCCGCCGCGGCCCGCCCCCGCATCGCCGCGGTCGTCTCCCGCGGAGGACGCCCCGACCTGGCGGGCCCGTCCCTGCCCCGCGTCCGCGCACCCGCCCTCCTGATCGTCGGCGGCCGCGACACGGAAGTCCTGCACCTCAACGAGCAGGCGAGCAGGAGCCTCGACATTTCGGAAGTCCACGTCATCTCAGGCGCCACCCACCTCTTCGAGGAGCCCGGAGCCCTCGAAGAGGTCACCACCCAGGCCGCCGACTGGTTCAATCGGTACCTGTGATGCGCGACATCATCGTCGTCGGCGCCGGCCCCGCCGGATCCGCCGCCGCCTGCCACCTGGCCCGCGCCGGCCTGGACGTCCTCGTCCTGGAGAAGACGTCCTTCCCCCGCGAGAAGATCTGCGGCGACGGCCTCACCCCCCACGCCGTCCGTGAACTCCAGACCCTCGGCGTCGACCTCACCACCCCGGGCTGGTTCCCCAACAAGGGCATCCGCCTCATCGGCGCCGGCCGCACCCTCGAACTCGACTGGCCGGACGGCCACGGACTCACCCGCACCCGCGCCGACTTCGACGAACTCCTGGCCCGCCAGGCCGTCTCCGCCGGAGCGACCCTCCAGGAGAACACCAAGGTCACCGCCCCCCTCCAGGCGAACGGCCGGATAACCGGCGTCCGCACCCAGAACGGCGCCCACGAGGCCCGCCTGGTCATCGCCGCGGACGGCGCCTCGTCCCGCCTCTCCGTCGCCCTGGGCCTGCACCCGTCCCGCGACCGCCCCATCGGCATCGCCGGCCGCCGCTACTACCGCAGCCCACGCCACGACGACCCCTACCTGGAGGCCTGGCTCGACCTGGCCCCCGCCGGCTACGGCTGGGTCTTCGGCATGGGCGACGGAACCTGCAACGTCGGCGTCGCCCTCCTGCGCACCGACCACCCCGACTACCGCCGCCTCCTCACCCGCTGGCTGTCACCTCTGCCGCCCGACTGGGGCCTCACCGAAGAGAACGCTGTAGGGCCCCTCCGCGGCGCCGCCCTCCCCATGGGCTTCAGCCGCCGCCCCCATCACCTCCCAGGCCTCCTCCTCGTCGGCGACTCCGGAGGCATGATCAACCCGTCCAACGGGGAGGGCATCGCCTACGCCCTGGAGGCCGCCCGCATCGCCGCCGACGTCATCACCACGGCCTTCTCGTCCCCGGTCCCCGAACGAGTCCTGCAGACCTACCCATCCGCCCTCAAACACGCCAACGGCAGCACCTTCACCCTCGGCCGCGCCTTCACCCGCGCCCTCGACGACCCCCGCATCATGCGCCTGGCCACCCGCCACGGCCTCTCCCACCCGTCCCTCATGCGCTTCGCCCTCAAACTCCTCGGCGGCCTCCCGGCCCCCGCCACCCGCACCGCCACCGACCACCTGGCCGCCGCCCTCACCAGGCTCACCCCCGCCTCCTGACCCTGTGGCGGCCACCGTCGTCCTTGCCGTACAGCAGGTCACGGCAGAGTTCGGCGCGTTCCCGGAAGCGCGCCGCCGCCGCCAGGTGGTAGCCGCACATCTGCGGGTCGGTGACGGCCATCTGCTCCAGCAGGGCCGCGGCCCGCTCATCGGACCGGAGCTGCGAACGCAGCATCAGAACGGCCAGCTCCTCGGACGCGTCCGGGGCGGCGGATGGGCGGCCTGGGACGGTCCTCATCATGACTCCTGGTGCGCGTCGGAAACGACGACGTGCCACCAGGGTCTGGGGCGGCCGACCCGCCGGCCGGGCAGGGCCGAACGGGTCCGTCGCGTTCAACATAAGTCCCGCCGTCGCACCTGACAAGGTCAGGCGTCGCGCCGCGTCCCCGTGGCGAGCATGTCGGCGACCTCGGGGGCCTGCTCCACGACCGCACGGGCGACCTGGGACAGAAGCCGGTTGTGGTCGCGGGCGTACCGGCGCATCAGGGTGAACGCCTCGCCGATGGAGATCTGCCCCCGCTCGGCCAGGACGCCCTTGGCCTGTTCGATGACGATGCGGCTGGTGAGGGCACTCTGCAACTGCTCCACGATCAGCTCGCTGCGGCCGAAGGCCCGCTCGTGCACGAGACCGATCGCGGCCACGTCCGCCAGCACCTGCGCGACCATCACGGCCTCCTCATCCAGGTCCCCGGCGCGGCCGCGCAACAGGTTCATCGCACCCAGCCGCTCCTCGCGCAAACGCAGGGGCAGCGCCGTCACCCCGGTGAACCCGCAGTCACGGGCGACGGCGCTGAAACGCGGCCAGCGCTGAGGCTCCAAACCCAGATCACCGCACGTCACCTGGACGCCGGTGCGGAAGCAGTCCAGGCACGGGCCCTCCTCGTCCTGCACCTGGAACAGCTCCAGCATTCTGGCCTGCTCGGTGGACGCGGCCGCGAAGGCCAAGGCGCCGCGCGGGTCGGCCAGCAGCACCGCCGCGGCGTCCACGTCCAGCAGTTCCACGCAGCGTTCGCACAGCGTGTGCAACAACTCGATGACATCGAACCCGGCGACCAGCGTGTCGGCCAGTTCAACGAACATCTCGCCCAGTCGTCGTTCCAACATTGCGGCCACCACCTCCAACTGTGAGGGCAAAGGGGGTCACTATGAGTCCATGCCCGGAGAGAACCTCAACTCTTTCTCGACGACCCGGCGGGCCACCTCGCGCAGGCTTTGATCGTTGGCATAGGCGTAGGCGCGCAACCGTGCGTACGCCTCGGCCGGGCCGGTCTCCAACTGCACCGACACCATCCCCGCCGCCTGATGCACCTGGGGCCACCGATCCAGGTACGAATCGTCCGCGCCTCCGCCCGGCGCCAACCCGGTCATCAGCGTCATCAGCGCCGCGTCCGCGAACAGCAGCCCGTCGACCAGCGCCGCGCCTCCCAGCGGACGCCGCGTCCAGTAGATCTCCAGGGTGCCGACCGCCACGGCGCCGACCAGCAGCGGGAACGCGAACACCGTCACCGCCCCCAGCCCCGACGCCGCCGGCGCGAACAGCGGCCACCGCCGCTGGACGTCGGCCGTCTCCAGGTCGCCCACCATCACGGGCCGGTCCCCGTTCACGGTCTCCATCCCAGGCCCCTCGCCAACGGTGACCTGCAACTCGGCCATCGCCCCACCGACCGGGCCGACCGCGCACAACGGCTCGTACAAGCCCGCCTCGCCCCGCACAGCAGCGCACACCCCAGCCGCCTTCGCCAGCCTCAGGCAAGTCCGGCAAACATGGCCGATCAAGGGCGGTGACGCCCCGTCCACCCGGGCCAGGTCGTCGATCGCCGCCCGGATCTCCGCCGCCCGCTCCCTGCCTGCCACTGCCCGCCCGCCCGGCCGGTTCCGCGTCGCCGCCTGACCGTCCCGACCCTACTCCGCAGCCGCCCGCACCGTTTCGCGATCGCCCCCGCCGACCAGGTACGCTTTCCCGGCAACGAGCACGCGGGCGCGTAGCTCAGGGGTAGAGCACTCGCCTTACAAGCGAGGGGTCGGCGGTTCAAAACCGTCCGCGCCCACCAGCGAAAAGACCCTGTTCCCGATCATGGGAACAGGGTCTTCGTGTACCGTCCCGACGTCGAGGTCGAGGGGCGGCGGCGCTCAGGCCGCTGCGCGGCCCCGCGGCAGGCCGCCCGGAGCGTGCGGCGTGGGCGCCGATCACCGGACGGCCGCGCCGGGCCGCGCGTCCTGCCGCCTCCGCCCTGTCCGCCGGGGGTCGCCGGTCGCCGGGTCGCGCCGCCGCATCATCCAGTCATTGACCGAAGGAGTTGTCGCGCTTCACACCCGCCTTATGAAGGGCGGTATGGGCACGAAACCGAATGCGAGCGCACCGGCGCCGCTCGTCATCGGGAGTGGCATCGGTGCACACGCAGCGAGCGGCCAACCACTCCAGATCCTCGGGACTCAACCACACGGCCATCCGACCCAGGTTCGCCTCATGTTCGGGATCCGTTGGCTCTGGTGGGCTCGGCATGCCGCGAGCCTAGGCCGTGTCCGGTGGATCTTGGGTGAGGTCGCGGAGCCAGATCTTGATGGAGGCGACGTCGATGGTGCCGTTGTAGGTGAAGGCTCTTCTGTCGTAGCGGGTTGCGATCGCCCGGAACTGCTTGAGCTTGCTGATGCAGCGTTCGACGACGTTGCGGTCCTTGTAGGCGTGGGAGTCGAACGCGACCGGGCGGCCGCCTGCCGCGCCACGGCGCTTACGCCATTTCTGCTGGTCGGTCTTCTCCGGGATGACCGCCTTGATGCCCCGGCGGCGCAGATGGGCGCGGATGGCCCGGCTGGAGTAGGCCTTGTCGGCCAGCACACGGCGGGGCCGGACCCGATCGCGGCCGATGCCGCAGCGTTTGATGCGGACCTGGCCGAGCACTGGCAGCAACATCGTGCCGTCGAATCGCTGGCCCGGTGAGGTCAGCCGGGCGATCGGCCGGCAGCGCCGGTCGGCCGCCAGGTGGATCTTGGTGCTGAGCCCACCGCGGGACCGGCCCGGGGCCTCCCGGCCGTCGGATTCGTCCCTTCTCAGGTCCCCCTTTTGCGGAGCCGACGCGGTCGGCGATGCCGGGCTCCGGCCGCGTGCTGGTGCGCACGCACCGCGGTGGAGTCGATCCCGACCGTCCAGTCATCGCCCTCGGCCAGATCGGCCCCGATCCGTAGCTCGTCCAGGATCCGGCGCCAGGTTCCGTCCGCTGACCAGCGGCGATGTCGCTCGTAGCAGGTCTTCCACGGCCCGAACCGCTCCGGCAGGTCCCGCCACGGCACCCCCGTCCGAACCCGGCACAAGATGCCCGACACCACCCGCCGGTGATCGGCCACTGACCACCACGACCACCAGAAGACGGCAACAGCGGCGCAAGCCGCTCCCACTCCGTAGCAGTCAGCTCGAACCGCCGCGTCACCGACCAACAACTACCGAACCGATAGATCAAGATCTATCGGACACGCCCTAGCGGCGGCCGCGTTCTCGCCGACTGCGGGGCCCGGCCGGTACCAAGCAGGACGTCACTGAAGGCGGCACCGCCGAGCCACTGACCTGTGAGACCAGGGTCAGTGGCTCGGCGGGCGGTCGGGCCCTGGACGCTCCGGCCAGTGCCTCGTCAGGGTTCCAGGTCGGCCACGCCCTTGCCGCTCGGCATGTCAATCGGTACGGAGACCTGGTCGTGTGCGATCAGCCAGGCATCGTCGATTTTGCGAAAACCGTAGGTGGCCCGGACCCACATGCCGCTCGTCGCCGTTCCGTCGGCCAGCGTGCCGCTGAACCGGCCGAAACAGTGCCCGTAGGCGACATCGGCGCCCACGGTGAGCGTCAGGTCGCGGACCTCGTAAGACGGCTCTCGGAAGAGCGTGAAGGCGTGCGTCCAGTTCTTCAGCTTCGCCGCGATCCCCACGTGCTGCAGCGGCGGCTCGATGTCGAAGGACACGACGTCCGCTGCGTAGACTTGCTCCAGGGCCTTCAGATCCTTGCCCCGGATCCCTTCGACGAGCTTATCGACCTGCTGCCGGATCTTGGCTTCGTCGACCTCGTGCTGCGCGGGCATGAACACTCCTTCGATCAGTGAGGAGCCTCTGCTTCCCACCTCCTATGACGAAGTAGCCCTTTGAAGTGTGATGCCTCGCCAGAAGCCGTCTGGAACGCCATCGGCCCCTCGACCGCCCGTGTTCGCCGCTGGGGCGCGCTGCCCCCTCGTCCCGGTCGCTATCGCGCAGGCCGACGCGGCCACGCGCCGTGGCGCGGCAGGCGGTCGCCCGGTCGCGTTCGACCGCCCAAGTCCACAAGCACCGAAACGTTGTCGAACGCTGCATCAGCAAGCTCAGCAGTTCCGGGCGGTCGCAACCCGCTACGGCAAAAGAGCCTTCGTCAACCACGGCACCATCGATGTCGCCTCCATCAAGATCTGGCTCCGCGACCTCACCCAAGATCCACCGGACACGGCCTAGGACACTTGGCACACAGGAGTGCCTTGGCGGGGCACTCCGACTCCGGGAAGCACGTGGCGTGTCCGTGTCGGCAGACGGGAAGCTCAGGCGGGGGAGCGGTGTGCGTGCCACGCGGGAGGACGGCCCCGTGCCATTGTGTGCCACTTGGAAGCATGGGAGTTGTGAGGCGCGGCGGCTCACAGCCTTGATCAGCCTGTGTGATCATGACGCGCGCACGTGTCATTAACGTGCCATTAGGTCTGTGGACAGAGAGTGCGCGCCGCCCCGGACGCGTTGCCGAGGCCCAGGTCAGCGCCGCTCTTTGGATGATCACGGCTCCATACAAGCGAGGGGTCGGCGGTTCAAAACCGTCCGCGCCCACCCAGGCGAAGGCCATGGTCCGCCGTCGCGGACCATGGCCTTTGATCTTGCGAGCGACCAACTGAGTGACTTAGAGGTCCCGAGCCGTTGAGTCGCCGACGGCGAAGATGCCGCCAACGGCGGTAGCGCCGCCGGCCGGATCTGCAGGCGGCGCACCTCCCGGAACTGCGACCAGGCAGCCTTGTCGAGCACCTTACGGAGTCAGCGTCGGACGAGGATGCCAGCAAGGGGGAGGCTGGAGTGGGTGCAGAAGACCAGACCAGCCTCGGACGAGGTGTCGCCGGAGTTATCGTCCGGTGTCCCAAGAGCCGCTGGAGTGCGTTGACGCCACGGTGCGGAGACCCGCCCGTGACTTGGGCGGCCCGATGATCAGTTCGCCCGTGTCGAGGCGAGGGGCACTCAGGCTGCTGCGCGGCCCCGGCGCCAGGCCGCCCGGAGCGTGCGGCACGGGCACAGGTCACCGTGTCGGCGACGGGTGAAAACTGGCTCTGGCACACATTCCGTGATCGGGCTGGGCGGGTAGGTCACGGTTCGGGTGTTCTTGCCGGTAGCCGCGCCAGCGATCATGAGTATCGGCCGGTGTGTCGATCAAGGAACTGCTCACCGTCTTCTTCCCTCACCTGGACCGTGTGCGTGTTGACCAGGTGTTCCGTTCCGGTGCTTCGGTGCGGCTCAAGGCCAGGACCGCGACGGCCGAGGCGGCGTGCCCGAGTTGCGGGACGCCGTCACGACACAGGCATAGCCGCTATGAGCGGCGGCTGTCCGATACCGCGGTCGGCGACCAGGAGCTGCTGATCCACCTGCAGGTGCACCGGTTCTTGTGCCGCAACGACGGCTGTGGCAAGAGGACCTTCGCCGAGCAGGTCCCCGGGCTGACCGTGCGCTATGGCCGCCGGTCGGTGGCGGCCGGTGAAGCCCTGCGAGCGATCGCGCTGGCGCTGGCCGGCCGCCCGGGTGCCCGCCTGGCCGAACGGCTGGTGACCGCCGTGAGCCGGATGACGCTGCTTCGGTTGATCCGCCGCCTGCCCGACCCCACACATGACCCCGCTCACCAGGCCGGACCCCGCGTGCTGGGCGTGGACGACTTCGCCCTGCGCCGCGGCAGGAACTACGGAACCATCCTGATCGACATCACCACCGGCAAGCCCGTGGACGTCTTGGCCGACCGCACCGCCGACACCCTGGCGAACTGGCTGCACGCCCACCCTGGCGTCGAGATCGTGTGCCGAGACCGCGCCGGCGCCTACGCCGACGGCATCAGCCGCGGCGCGCCCGAGGCGATCCAGGTCGCTGACAGGTGGCATCTGTGGCGCAATATCGGTGACGCCGTCGAACGAACGGTCACCCGGCACCGCCGGGCCCTGCATGCTCTCACACCTGTTTCGCCCGGCCAGGCCGACGGTGCCCCGGCGGCCTGCACCCCGCCGCCGGTGCCGGTGTCGCCACCGGCTCAGTTACTGGGGGCCAGGCGGGACCGGGTCGCGGTCCGCACCCGCGAGCGGCACGCCGCCGTCCACACCCTGATCGACCAAGGCCGCAGCCACCTGCAGATCGCGTGCGAGCTGGAGTTGAGCCGTAACACCGTCCGCCGATTCGCCCGAACCGACGACCCTGACGACCTCCTGGTCCACGCCGGAACCGGTCAGCGCCCGAAAGAACTCGCCGCCTACGACTCCTACCTGCGGCACCGCTGGAACCAGGGCTGCACCAACGCCGCACAACTCTTCCAGGAACTACGCAGCCAGGGATACCGCGGCGCCGCAACCACCCTGCGCCAGTACCTCCAGCCATGGCGGACCGCCCCACCCACGCCCCCCGCCGGGCCCGCCCGGCGCCGACCGCCGACGGTCCGGCAGGCCACCGGCTGGTTCCTGCGTCACCCCGCTCACCTCGACCCCGACGACCAACGCCGGCTCGACGCGCTCTGCGCCGCCTGCCCCCAGTTGAACGCCCTGCGCACGCATGTCCGCCTTTTCGCCGAGATCATGATGGACCGCACCGGCCAACAACTCCAAGCCTGGATGACCAGCGTGCTCGCCGATGACCTTCCCGAGCTGCACTCGTTCGTCACCGGCCTGCGCCGCGACCAGGACGCCGTCACCGCCGGCCTCACCCTGCCCTACAGCTCCGGGCCCGTCGAGGGACACGTCAACCGCATCAAAACGATCAAGAGACAGATGTACGGCCGCGCGAGCTTCGACCTGCTCCGCAAACGCATCCTGCTGAACGACTGACGACCCGATCACGGAATGTGTGCCAGAGCCAGAATTCGGCCGCCGTTGACACACCGGACGGCCGCGCCGGGCAACGCATCGCAACGCGTCCGCGGCCCACCCCGACCGCCCGCCGCAGGGGCCGCGCCGCCGCTTACCGGTCGTGATGCACTTGCTTCCGGGCCACGCCAGTCGGCTCGCCAGGCCGATACCATCCCATGATGGAAAATGATCTCAACTGTCTACGTTGCGGGGCGGGCGACCTAGTACAGGGCTACCTGTATGACGCCGGGCAGCTTTCAGCCGGGGATTCCAGGTGGATCGAAGGCCCTATTAAGCGCAACTGGGCTGGCGTCGCCGATCCTAAAGGCCGCAGGGTATTCGGTGTGACAGCGCTCCGCTGTCCCCGATGCTCTCACCTGGAATTGGTCGCCGACACACAGCTGGGCTAAATGCGCCTCCGACTGGGCCTCCGACTCCCGGGAAGCTGAGGCGGGGGGAGCGGTGTGTGCCACACGGGCAAGGGCTTCCGTGCCATTCGCGTGCCATTAGGTCGGGTCGCCTGTGGAGGATGAGGCGTCCGGGAGGGTGGCCGGGCGCAGGCCGGGGGTGGCGGGCGGGTGATCACGGCTTCTTGTCGGCGGTTCGGAACCGTCCGCGCCCACCAGCCGAAACCCCCTGTTCCCCCATCACGGGAACGGGGGGTTCATGCCATTAGCCGACGAGCGCGGGGTGTCCCGGCGGCTCCATCGTCGTCAACTGGGTTGGTGGTGTTGGTCTTGTTGTCCATGGCTTGGGCGATCGCCCGGTTTACGCCGCCGTCCAATGTTGGTGGATCAGCGCCGCCCGCACGCTGGTGCCTCTATCGTGCACGGAGGTCTTGCGCCCCGATACAGAGGAGTCGTTGTTGTCCGATGAGCATGCGGTCTTCTTAAACTTCGTCCTCACTGGCGACAGCTTCGGCCACGAGGCGGAACGAGAAGCGATCTACGTCCTGGAAGACCAGCTTGAAGCAGTCCTCGAAGCCGCGGGAAGCGGCGAGTGCGACGGCCACGAGTTCGGTGCCGGCACTGCAACGATCTACCTCTACGGGCCAGACGCCGAAGCCCTGCTCAGGGCCATTGAGCCCGTGCTTCGAACGGCCGACTTCCCTCCGACAGACGCCGAACTACGCTTCGGATCCGTTGACGATGAAGATTGCCGCGTCGAGGTTGTCCCATTCGGAAAAGGAGACGCCTCTGGTAGGGGCCTCTGACTCTGGAAGCTCAGCCAGCGTGGTGACGGTCGTGGGGGGCACGGGTACGTGCCGCCTACCGCCTTCCATAGAGGCGAGGCAGGTCGAGTAGATGATGGCCGTAGACCTGGCGTTCGATCAGGTCCAGCACCAGGACCAGGAAGACATCCGGATCCGGGCACCGCACCAGCACGTGCTGGTGTCTACCGCCGGGCATGTTCCAGGCGTGAGAGACCTCACCGGCGGTGAAGTCGAAGCCGCCGAAGTCCTCAAGCGGTATCGCGTCGAAGTACGCCCAGAACTCGACCGGGGGTGGCGTCTCCAGGTCCACTTTCTCGGGGTGATCACCCATCGTGGCCTTGAAATCGGCTTCGGTGAGACGTGGCATCAGGTCAGCATGCCCATGGCGGTCTCCTTGCTCAACACCCGTCGTGTCTTCGGCGAGGGCCTCTCTGGGGCCCGTGACTGGGACGGTGGGGACCGCTCAGGTCCATGCGTCGCCCGCCACGGGGCGCTGCGCCGGCGGGTAGGCTCGCAGCCTTTATCGCGGCAGCGGAGTGTCATGCGAGTCGAAGACGCGCTGGAACGGCTGCTTGGGGTCCTGCAGGAAGCAGGGCAAGAACCTCAGCGGCTCGAACCATGCTCAGCGTGGAGGGCCTTCGGCTCCTTCATGCAGCATCCAGTCCAGGCCGAGGAAGACGCCTTGTTGTATGAGTACGGCACCTACTCGTTCAGCGGGCCGCGCCGCTTCATCCTGGCCTTCTGCCGTCAGTTCGACATCGATCAGGACGGAGCGCCTGTCCTCATCCAGCTTCGTTGTGAGATCGAGTACGAGCCCACGCTCGCCCTTGAGGCCCTGGGAACGTACAACCGCTGGTGGTCTGGGGCGGATGACGAACCTCCCCTGGTGGCGTTGTTGGACGAGATCGGACGTCGGCCGGAATGGGATGTCATCAACGCCCATCGACCGGTGACGAGCTCGGTCTACCAAGAACGTGCGTGCTGACGACCACGCTCCTCTGGCGGGGATGTGGGCGGTTCCGGGCTATCGATCTGCTGAAACCTCCGTGTCACGCCTTTGGGCCGTAGAGGGTGGCTATGTCCTCGGAGGCGGGCCAGCGGCTGTAGGTGGGGGACTGCGGCCAGTCCTTGGGCGAGTCCTGCCACTCCTCCTGTCGTCCGTACGGCAGGAGGTCGATCAGGGCGAAGGTGTGGCTGAGCTGTTCGGTACCTCGGCCGTTGGTGTGCCAGGTGCGATAGACGGTGTCGCCGTCGCGCAGGAACACGTTGACCGCGAAGCCGGCGTTGGGCGGTGCGCCCACGTCGGCGCCGAACGAGCTGTTCGCGGTGGAGTACCAGGCCATTTTGTTTCCGACTCGGCGTTTGTACGCGAGTGCCTCGTCGATCGGGCCCTGGGTGACGATGACGAACCTGGCGTCGTAGGCCTCCAGGAACTCCAGGCGCGTGAACTGCGAGGTGAACCCGGTGCAGCCCGGGCACTGCCACTCCTCGCCGGGGAACCACATGTGGTTGTAGACGATCAGCTGGGACTTGCCGCCGAAGACGTCGGCCAGTGTGACCGGCCCTTCCTCGCCTTCCAGGGTGTATTCGGGCATCTCGACCATCGGCATTCGGCGGCGCTGGGCGGCGATCGCGTCGAGTTCGCGGGTCGCGGCCTTCTCCCGGACGCGCAGCTCGTCGAGGTGGCGTTGCCAGGTCTCGGTGTCGACGACGGGTGGTAGCGCGGTCATGGGCTCCTCCAGAGTTCGCGGATTGTGGTTCGAACG
Source organism: Spirillospora sp. NPDC048819 (assembly GCF_040650055.1). Lineage (NCBI taxonomy): Bacteria > Bacillati > Actinomycetota > Actinomycetes > Streptosporangiales > Thermomonosporaceae > Spirillospora > Spirillospora sp. NPDC048819. The sequence goes on from NZ_JBEZGN010000015.1 coordinate 44,801, forward strand.
TATGGACCATGGCCGGACGCGAAACTCATCGGGCCGCGAGACCGGCGGTCCGCGGAGTGGCCGGATTCGGTCGTTCGGTGTTGGGCGCGCGTTCATGCCGTCCGGTGTTCATGGGGTGTTCGCCGGGCGGTGGTTGGGTGCCGCGCATGCGTGTTTGCCTGGCCGTCTCCGTGCGGCAGTCCAGAGAGCAGATCCCACCCGCGGTGCTGACGGCGGCCCGGCGGGCCATCGTGGAGGCGGTGCCCGCGCCCGCCGACCGCTGGCGTACCGCGGAGTGGATCTCGCCTGACGGCGGTACGGCGTTGCTGGCCTGGTCCAATGAGCCCTGCGAGGCGCCGTTCCCGGAGCCGGTCCTGACCTCCGGTGACCGCGCCCTGAGCTACTGCGGGTACCTGGGCGACAAGGGTGACGCCGACGTGTTGCTGGGCGGCGGCGACGTGGACGACCTGGGGGGCTGCTTCTCGGTGTTCCGCGCCGGGCCGGACGGTTTCGAGGCCGCCACGTCCATCACGCGTGCCTGCCCCGTCTACCACGCTGAGGCGGGCGGTCTGCGTTTCGCCGCGTCCCGCGCCCTGCTGGCGCATCTGGCCGCCCGGGCCGCGGCGACCGGGTCGGGCCGTCCGTCGCCCGTCTACGACGTGATGGCGTTGCAGTCGATGGTGCGGCACGGGTTCTTCGTCTCCGACGAGACGCCGTTCGAGGGTGTGCGGGCGGTCCCGAACGCGGCCACTCTCGTCGCGCGGCGCGGCCGCGGCGTCGCCGTCGTCGCGCGGTCGCTGCCCGAGCAGGGGCCCGTGCCGCGCAGGCGCAAGGAGGCCCGCGAGCGGGTGGAGCCGCTGGCCGAGGCGCTGCTGGACGCCGTGGAGCCGTTCAGGCGGCACGTTCGGCCGATGCGGCTGGCGCTGTCCGGTGGACGTGACAGCCGCCTGATCGCCGCCGCCTGCCACGCCGCGGGGGTGCCGTTCTTCGGCGCCACCCACGGCCTCGCCGACAGCCCCGACGTGGTGCTGGCGCAGCGCGTGGCCGAGGTGCTGGGTGTGGAGTGCCGGGTCACGGTCGACAGGCAGAAGTCCGGTGCGGTCGTCGTCGCGCATCCGCTGCGGCGCGCTCATGCCCTGGTCCGCGTGTGCGAGGGCATGAACTCGGCGTACGAGGGCGTCAACCGGTGGGCGGACTACGATCCCGAGCCGCGCAGCTCCGGGTCCGGCGGGGAGCGGCTGCGCGGCGGCTTCCTGACCGATCAGCTCGACCTGACGCGCGACGGCGTCCATCGGCGGCTCAAGACGATCTTCCTGGCTCAGCGTGAGTTTCTCAGTGAGGACGCGAACGCCTACGCCGAGCGCTACTACGACGAGTGGGTCGCGCGTTATGAGCGCGACGGCATTGACGTGCTCGACAAGCTGCACATGTTCTACAAGACCGGACGCTGGCTGGCGGGCTCGCACACCGCGACCCTCATGAACTGGGCCTACTATCACCCGTTCCTCGACAATCGGGTGGTCCGCGAGGCGCTGGCGCTGCCCGTGCAGTGGCGGCTGAGCGAGGAGCCGGTCGCGCTGGTCATGGAGGCGTTCGCGCCGCAGCTGCGCGACGTGCCGTTCGACGGAAGGCGCTGGCGGTTCGAACGGGACCGCTCGCTGCGCCACTGGCGGGGCCGGCGGCGGGCCACGCCGCCGAGTACGGGCGCCGCCGGGTTCAACTGGCGCAAGTCGTACGGCTCGGAGCTGGCCGGGGTGTTCCGCGAGCACATCCTGGACGGGCCGTCCGAGCTGTTCTCCATCCTCGACCGCGGTGCGGTGGAGCGGCGGCTGGCCGAGGTGCCGCCGCGGCGTCCCGGGCAGAGCTGGAACCTGCTCACCCTGGGCGTCCTGCTGTCCGGCGCCTGGCGTGAGCCCGAGCCGGTCCACCTGCCGGACGTCGAGGTGCCCATTCCCACGTCGTGACGACCGGGTGAAATTGCCGCTAGGCCGGCTGGGTCAGTTTCTGGAGACGTTTTTCGAGGGCGGTGAGGCGGTCGTCGGTGGAGCGGTGGTGCAGGATGCCGGCGAGCCGGTCGGCCTCGTCGGGGTCGAGGACGAAGCGTTCCGACGGCTCGTCGTCGTGGGCGGATTCGTAGACGTAGAAATGGCGGCGTTCCGCGGCGTCGACGAGAACGGCGAAGCGGTGGCCGCTTCGGGTGACGATGTGGTGCAAGGTGCCGTTGCCGGGTACGGTCGAGTGAGTTATCTGCAAGTCAGCGGGTCTCCGTTGCCGTGGACTTTGCTCCATTCTCGGCGATGGACGCGCCGATCCGAATTGGTGCCGGCACCCATTCAGTGCTTTTGCAGTGTGTATGCGGGGTCCTTTTGCGGGTGGTGGCAGGCGACCCAGTGGCCGGGGGCGAGCGGGCGCATGAGGGGTTCCTCGGATGCGCAGCGGGCGTCGGCGAGGGGGCAGCGGGTGCGGAAGCGGCAGCCGCTGGGGGGCGCCATGGGCGAGGGGGGTTCGCCGGTCTCCTCGTCCGGGGCGAGGTGGAGCGGGCCGCGGGGGACGGACGCCAGGAGCGCGCGGGTGTACGGGTGGGCCGGACGTTCGACGAGGTCCGCGCCGGTCGCCAGTTCGCAGGTCTTGCCGAGGTACATGACCAGGACGCGGTCGCTGACGTTCTTGATCACCGCGAGGTCGTGCGCGATGAACACGAGGGTGAGCCCGTAGCGGGCCTTGAGGTCTTCGAGGAGGTTGAGGATCTGCGCCTGCACCGAGACGTCGAGGGCGGAGACGGGCTCGTCACAGATGATCACTTCGGGTTCGAGGGCCAGGGCGCGGGCGATGCTGATGCGCTGGCACTGCCCGCCGGAGAACTCGTGCGGGCGGCGGCCGGCGGTGGTGGCCGGGTCGAGGCCGACCGCTGCGAGGGCCTCGTCGATCCGGGACGCGTCGCCGTTCAGCGTGCCCCAGACGCGGGGGCCTTCGGCGACGATGTCGCGTACGCGGCGGCGGGGGTTGAGGGAGGAGATCGGGTCCTGGAAGATCATCTGGAGCCGCTGCCGGGTGCGGCGCAGGGCCTCGCCGCGCAGGGCGGTGAGTTCCAGCCCGGCCAGGCGGACCGATCCGGAGGCGGGGCGGGGCAACTGCATGATCGCCCGGGCGGCGGAGGACTTGCCGCAGCCGGATTCGCCGACGATGCCGAGCGTCTCGCCCTTGGCCACGTCGAAGCTCACGCCCGACACGGCGTGCACGGTGCGGCGCCCGGCGGGGTAGGTGACCGTGAGGTCCTGGACGCGCAGGATCGCGTCGTCGCGCAGGTGGGCTGTTCCGTTACCCGCCATGCCGCACGCTCCTTTCCGCGGCGGCCGGCCGCGGCTCGTCTCCGTCCGCCGGGTACCAGCAGGCGTGGGACCGGCCGTCCCCGCCGGGCAGCAGCGGCGGTTCGTCTGTCGTGCAGCGCTTCCGGGCGAACGGGCAGCGGGGGTGGAACCGGCAGCCGGTCGGCGGGGCGGCGAGGTCGGGCGGGCGGCCGTCGATGACGGTGAGCCGGGTGTGGCTCGGGGCGGTGAGGTCGGGGGCGGCGCGCAGGAGCGCCTCGGTGTAGCGCATGCGCGGGGCGGTGAACACGGCCTCGGCGGGGCCCTGTTCGACGATCTTGCCCGCGTACATGACGATCACGTCGTCGGCGTGTTCGGCGACCACGGTGAGGTCGTGGCTGACCAGCACCATCGCCATGTCGCGTTCGTCGCGCTGCCGGTGCAGCAGCCGCATGATCTGCTTCTGGACGGTGACGTCGAGCGCGGTGGTGGGCTCGTCGGCGAACAGCACCTCGGGGTCGCACGACAGCGCCATGGCGATCGTGACCCGCTGCCGCATGCCGCCGGAGAGCTGGTGCGGGTAGCCGCGCAGCACGCGGCGCGGCTCCGGGATGCCGACGGAGGCGAGCAGCCGCTCGGCGGTCTCGCGCGCCTGCCGTCGGGTCATCCCCAGGTGGACGCGCAGGGGTTCGGTCACCTGGGTGCCGATGGTGCGGACGGGGTTGAGCGCGGTCATGGGGTCCTGGAAGACGGTGGCCATGCGGGTGCCGAGGACGTCGCGCATGCCGTCCGGTCCGGCGCCGGTGAGGTCCCGGTCGCCGAGGTGCACCCGGCCGGACCGTTCGGCCGCCTCGGGGAGGAGCCCGAGGACGGTGCGGATGAGCACGGACTTCCCGCTGCCGGACTCCCCGACGATGGCGAGCGTGCGTCCGCGTTCGAGGGTGAACGACACGCCGTCGACGGCCCGGAGCGTTCCGCGCGGGGTGGGGAAGGCGGTGTGCAGGCCGGCCACTTCGAGCAGAGGTACCGGGCCGTCCGGCCGGGGAGGGGGCGGGGTGGACGGCGCTGTCGTCCGGCGCCGGGCGCGTGCGGGTTCCAGGCCGCTCTCCCGGTAGCCGGTGAGTTCCTGGAGCCGGTCGCCGACGAGGTTGAACGCGAGGACGGTCAGGAACATCACCGCGGACGGCACGAGGACGATGTGCACGGCCGTGTCCAGCGTGCTGCGGCCCTCGTTGATCATGCCGCCCCAGGTGGGCGTCGGCGGGCGCACCGACAGCCCCAGGAACGCCAGGCTGCCCTCGGCGATCACGACGACGGCCATCACGGTGAACGCGTAGGACAGGGCGGGCAGGACGACGTTCGGGGCGATCTCCCGCCACATCACGGTGGCGCCGCGGGCGCCCAGGGCCCGCGCGGCGGTGACGAACTCGCGCCGGGCGAACGAGAGCGTCACGCCGCGGATCAGCCGGACCCAGGCGGGCACTCCGAGCAGCCCGAGCACGATCAGGACGTTGCGGACGCTGGGTCCGGCGAAGGCCACCACCGCCAGCGCGAGGACCAGCGCAGGGAAGGCGAGCAGGATGTCGTTGCCCGTCATGATGATCCGGTCGGCCAGGCCGCGGCGGTAGCCGGCGAGGAGGCCGAGCGGGCCGCCGATCAGCAGTCCGAGGACGACGGCGCCGACGCCGACGCCGAGCGATACCCGGGCGCCGTGGACGACGCGGCTGAGCATGTCGCGGCCGAGCCCGTCGGTGCCGAGCGGATGATCCGGGCCGGGCGCGGCCCGGGGGTCGCCGCTGAGCGTGGCGTCGTAGTCCGGCAGGGGGAGCAGGTCGGCGGTGAGGGCCGCGGCGACGACGAGGATGATCCACAGGGCGGCGAGCCGGAAGCCCCAGCCGAGCCGCCTGCGCCGCTTCGCCTGGGAGGCGGGTTCGGCCGCGCCGCCCGGGACGGTTTCAGGATGCATGGCGGATCCTCGGGTCGAGAGCTCCGTAGAGCAGGTCGATGCCGAAGTTGACCAGGACGTAGCCGACCGCGACGACGAGCACCCCGCCCTGGACGACCAGGTAATCGCGGGACAGGATCGAGTCGACGATGAGCCGGCCGACGCCGGGCAGCCCGAACAGGGTCTCGATGATGACCGCGCCTCCGATCAGTGCTCCCAGGTTGAGCCCGACTACGGTGACCAGTGAGATCGCCGACGGGCGCAGGGCGTGCCGCCACAGGATGCGCCGGGGCGACAGGCCCCGGGCGCGGGCCAGGGTGATGTAGTCCTCCCGCAGGGTCGCGATCAGGTCGGAGCGCAGGAGCCGGGCGTAGACGGCGAGTTGCGCGGCGGCGAGCGTCACCGCCGGGAGCAGCATCGACCGCAGGTTCCCGGCCGGGTCGGCGGTGAAGGGCGTGTACCCGGTGGCCGGGAGCAGCGGCCACCGCACCGCGAAGACCATGATCAGCACGACGCCGGACACGAACACGGGGGTGGACAGCAGCCCGAAGCTCACCGTGGTGAGCGTCCGGTCGAGGAGGCCGCCGGCGCGGCGGGCGGCGGCCGCCCCGGCGGGAACCGCGAGGCCCAGCGAGATCACCTGGGACAGGACCAGCAGCTCCAGCGTGACCGGCAGCCGCTGGGCGAGGGATTCGGACACGGGGGTGCTGGTGATGTAGGAGGTGCCGAGGTCACCGGTGACCACGCCGCCCAGCCAGGCGAGGTAGCGCCGCCAGAACGGCTCGTCCAGGCCGAGGTCGTGCCGTACTGCGGCCAGCGCGGCCTGGTCCCCGGAGTAGCCGAGGATCTGCGTGGCCGGGTCGCCGGGCAGCAGGGTGATCATCCAGAAGGCGAGCAGGGACACGACGAGCAGGACGAACAGCAGCTGCGCGCCCCGCCGGAGCAGGATCGCGGCCACCGGCGCTCACCTTCCGATCCAGATCTGGCCGAACGCGTGCGTCGGCGAGCCGATGAGCGGCTTGGCGGTCGACCCGTCCGGCAGCTTGTACTGCGCCAGGCCGTGCACGTTGGACTTGGTGACCACCGCGCTGGTGGAGAGGTGGTCGACCCAGATGAACGGCAGCTCCGCCCGGAGGCGCTTCTGCACGGTCGCGTACGCCTTCTTGCGCGCCGCCTCGTCGGAGCCGGCGCGCCCGGCGTCCAGGGCGGCGCTCAGCTGCTCGTCGTCGATCCGGCTCATGTTGATGGAGATGGAGCCGACCGGCTGGGCGAACCTGGAGTGCAGCCAGGAGTACGAGCTGTCGGGGTCGGGCCGGTTGAACTGCTCCCAGACGATCGCGCTGTAGTTCCCCATGAGGGCCCGCTGGATGAGGTCGGCCTGGTCGGCCTGGCGGACGGTGACGTCCATGCCGGCCTTCTTCCACATGTCCTGGACGAGTTCGGCGTTCTGCATCGACGACTGGTCGGGGATGCTCAGCAGTTCGATCTGGACGGGGCCCTTCTCCCGCTCGTACTCGGAGATCAGCGCCTTGGCCTTGTTCAGGTCGAACGCGGGGTAGCCGCCGGGGACGTACCACTCGGAGTCCGGTGACCAGGGGCCGTCGGCGGGCTTGGTCAGGCCGGAGCGCAGCGTCTTGATGAACGCGTCGCGGTCGGTGGCGTGGGCCATGGCCTGCCGGACCCGCAGGTCCTTCGTCGGCCCGGCGGCGGTGTTGAGCATGAAGGCCATCTCGGGGACCGACATGCCGGCGGCCCGGTACAGCCGGTACGCGCCCTGCTCGGCGAGCTTCCCGAACTTGACGATGTCGTTGTCGCGCTGGGTGGCCATGGCGGTGAGGCCGCCCGACTCCAGGGTCTGGGCCCTGGTCTGGAAGTCCGGCAGGATCCGGAACTCGACGCGGTCGAGGTAGGGCAGCCCTTCGCGCCAGTACTTCGGGTTCTTCTTCACGATGAAGCGGTTGTCGGGGGTGTAGCTCTGGAACATGAACGGACCGGTGCCGATGGGCTGCCGGCTGGCCCGGTCGGGGTCGGTGAGCGACAGTTGCGGGACGATCATGCCGATCTGGCTGGCCAGCGTGTAGGGAAAGCTCACCCACGGGCTGACGAGATCGATCTGGACGGTCCTGGCGTCGACGAGCTTGATGGCGCTGACCGGGGCGAGGACCGCCGCCGTGAGCGGTGAGGCCTTCTGTGCGTCCAGGTTGGCCTTGACGATCTCGGCGTCGAGGGGCTGCTCGTTGGAGAACGTGATGCCCTCGCGCAGCTTGATCGTCCATTGGGCGGCGTTCTTGCTCGGCTCGACGGACTCGGCCAGCAGCGGGCGCCATGCGCCGGTGGCGTCGACGGTGGTGAGCGTCTCGATGATCGTGCCGGCCATCGCGTAGGTCTGCGTGGCGAACGAGTCGGTGATCGGGTTGAAGCCGTTGGCGTCCGCGCCGATTCCGTAGACCAGGTTTCCGCCCCGTACGGGTGTTCCCTCAGGGCCGGAGCCGGTGCCGGACGTTCCGCCGCCCGAGCACGCCGTCGCCAGCGCGGCGCACGCGGCGAGTGCCAGCGCGGCCGCGGCCGCGCGCCGCCGGTGCCGCCGCTGTGTCGTCACAAGTCCCACGACAACCCCTCTCCGTGACCGGGGTCACAGACTTTTCGCCGATAGTACTATCACCGAATAAGATTTCAATGGGTTGGCGTCAGTCGATTCATGCCTCCTGTACAGGGGGCATGGTGGATTCAGTGGCCGGTATGGCTATTGTTGGATTGACCGTTCAGGGGGATCGATGCCCGATGTGACACTGAGCCGGCGCGAGGCCAAGGACCTCACCCGGCGCCGGCTGCTCGGGTCCGCGCTGCGCATCCTCGACACCGAGGGCGAGGCGGGGCTGTCGACGGGGAACGTCTGCCGCAGTGCGGGCATCGCCCAGTCCACGTTCTACGTGCACTTCCGCAACATGCAGGACCTGCTCGAGGCGCTCGGCGAGGAGGCCGCGCGGCAGGTCGGCCCGGTGATCCGGGAGGCCCGGCAGCGGTCCAGCGACGAGCCCCGCAGCGCCGAGCGGCTCCGTGCCGCGTTCCGCGTCCCGCTCGAGAAGATGTGCGCGCACCCTGAGTTCTTCCGGCTGAGCGTCCGCGCCAGGTTCGACCGCGCCACCCCGCTCGGCGAGGCCGCCCGCCGCCGCGCCGCCGCCACCCGCGCCCACCTGGTCGAGGATCTCGTCGCCGCCGGTCTCCCGGCGGACACGCCCGAGCGCGCGCTGCGGCTGGAGATGGTCGCCGACGGCGTCACGTCGATGACCGAGGCGATGGCGATCGGCCACCTCGACGGCCGCTATCCCGACATCGAGGAGTGCGTGGACGTCCTCGTCGCGTTCTTCGCCGGCGTCCGCGCGCAGCTCCTCGGCGACCAGCCCGCATCCGGCCAGGGCTGACCGGCCCGCCGGACCGGACCGCAACGGGAGTTCGCGTCGCCGGTCTGGGCGTTTACACGGCGTTCACAAACGGGCAACAGGTCCGAAATGCCCGATTGGCAGTTTGAGCGTGCTGAGATACGTCTCGAAGGGACCCACCTTGAGCTACAAGGCCGAGTACATCTGGATCGACGGCACCGAGCCGACCGCGCGGCTGCGGTCGAAGACGAGGATCCTGGCCGACGGCGCCGAACTCCCGGACTGGAGCTTCGACGGGTCCAGCACCAACCAGGCGCCCGGTGACCGTTCCGACTGTGTGCTCAAGCCGGTGTTCTCCTGCCCCGACCCCATCCGCGGCGGGGACAACAGGCTGGTGCTCTGCGAGGTGTTCCTCGTGGACGGCACGCCGCACGAGACCAACATGCGGGCCACGCTGCGTCCGGTCGCCGAGCAGTACGAGGCGCAGGACTCCTGGTACGGGATCGAGCAGGAGTACACGTTCTTCAAGGACGGCCGGCCGCTGGGCTTCCCCGAGCGCGGCTACCCGGCCCCGCAGGGCTTCTACTACTGCGGCGTGGGCGCCGACGAGGTGTTCGGGCGCGACATCGTCGAGGCGCACATGGACGCGTGCCTGGCCGCCGGGCTGAAGCTCTCGGGCATCAACGCCGAGGTCATGCCGGGCCAGTGGGAGTTCCAGATCGGCCCGGCGGGGCCGCTGGAGGTCGGCGACCACATGTGGGTCGCGCGGTGGCTGCTCTACCGCATCGCCGAGGACCACGACGTCTCCGCGACCCTCGACCCGAAGCCCGTCGAGGGCGACTGGAACGGCGCGGGGGCGCACACGAACTTCTCGACCAAGGCGATGCGCGAGGGGTACGACGCGATCATCACGGCATGCGAGGCGCTCGCCGAGAAGGCGCAGGAGCACGTGGCGGGCTACGGCGCCGACATCGAGCGGCGGCTGACCGGCATGCACGAGACCGCGCCGTGGAGCGAGTTCAGCTACGGCGTGTCCGACCGCGGGGCGTCGGTGCGGATCCCGTGGCAGGTCGAGGTCGACAAGCAGGGCTACATCGAGGACCGCCGCCCGAACGCCAACATCGACCCGTATGTGGTGGCCCGCCTGATCACGGGCACCTGCTGCGCGGCGCTGGAGAAGGCCGGCCAGGTCTGACCGGACCGGCCGGCGACGGTCCGTCCGGTCAACGATCCCCGGGGAGCCCGTCTCCCCGGGGATCTCCGCGTTCCGGCCGCGGGCCCTCCCGGGCGGGCGTGATCGCCCGATCACCGGGCCCCGCCGCCCCGGCGGCCAGGCCGGGGCAACCCGGCCAAACATCGGCAAAATGTGAGCTTGGGGGAGTTCCACCGTTCCGCACCGGGTAGCACACCTACGTTCGCACCGGGGGAGGGAACATGCCCGATTCGTCATTCGGGCGGTACTCCGGCGGCCTGCCCGGCAGGCACGTCGGCCGCCCTGCGCCACGGCCCTGGGAACGATCGTTCCGGTGTCCCTCCACGGCGCGCCGGCGCCCCCTGGAGGCCCCGCCGAAACGCTACGAGGACTTCGTCGCGCTGCACGAGGAGATCTCCGCGAAATCCGGGCCGCCGCTGCGTCCGCTGTGGTGGACCGGCGGGTTCGCCGCGCTGGCGGCCGGTGCCCTGGCGTTCGCCGCGGCCCTCGGCCTGCGCACGATGGCCGGTGTGGACGTTCCGGTGTTCGCGGGCGAGCACACCCCCGCGGAGCCCGCCGCGGCGAGTTACGCGCTGTGCGCGATGGCGGGGACGATCCAGGCGACCGCGCTGATGCATCTGCTGCTGGCGGCGTCGGCGCGTCCGGTCCGGGCGTTCGCGTGGATCGGCGGGATCGCGGTGGCGCTGCTGACGATCCTGCCGCTGACGCTGAAGGGCCCGCTCGACGCGGCGCTCGCGACGTCCGGTGTCAACCTGGCCGGAGGGACGGCCGTGGTGGTGCTGCTGTCGGCCGTGGTGGCGGGGTCGCGGCCGTTCTCGTGGGACGCCCCGTTCAGACGCGGCCCACGATGATCACCCCCTGACGGGTCGCCGGACCGGCGCGGGCCCCGCCCCGGAATTCACGCGCTGTCAATCCGCTTTAACGAAGAATTCACAGCGGGCGATATCGACCGGGCTCTGACCAGTGTACTAATGCCTTGAAGGGGCCGTGGCAGAGGCGCGGCCGCCTTTGGTCAATGCGCGCCAGGCGTGTCCGTCGAACCCGGATGGATAATGACGAAATGATCCTCTCCCCGCGAGGCCTGCGAGCCGCCACGTCCAATCTCCTCCAGCTGGCGCTGTACGGGCATGTCGCCGATCTGCGTCCGATGCCGGCGGAAACGATCGACGACGGGCCGCGCCGGTCGGTGCACCGCTACCGGCCGCCGGAGGGGGTGGTGCCGGCCGGGCCGCCGGTGCTGCTGGTCCCGCCGCCGGCGGCGCCGGCGCGCTGCTACGACCTGCGCCGGGGATGCAGCCTCGCCGAGCACGTCGTCCGGGCCGGGCGGCGCAGCTACCTGCTCGACCAGGGGCCGGCCCGGTGCGGCGACCGCGCCCCGGGGCTCGACGAATGGGTCGGGGACGTGCTGCCGGGCGCGATCCGGTCCGTCAGCCGGGACGCGGGCGGGCAGCCCGTCCAGCTCGTCGGCTGGTGCCTCGGCGGCATCCTCTCCCTGCTGGCCGCCGCCGACGGAACCGGCCTGCCGATCGCGTCCGTCGCGGTGATCGCCGCGCCGGTCGACGCGGACGCGGTGCGGCGCGTGGCGCCGCTGCGGTCGCTGCTCGGCCTGACCCGCGGTGCGGAGGCGGACCTGCTGGGGCAGATGTACGGCGGCCTTCCCCGGCCAGTGGTGAAACGGGCCTGCCAGGTCACCGGAATAGACAAATGCATTCTCCGTCCCGGCAGAATGCTGACCAGCCTTCACGATGCCGATCTACTGGCTCAGACCGAGGCCGTCGATCATTTAACGGAGACGATGTCCGCCTACCCGGGACACGCCGCACGACGGATTTACCGGACCCTTCTGCGGGACAACGCGCTGATGCGCGGCGCCGTCCAGACCGGCGGCCGGCGGGTGGATCTCGGCCGGGTCGCCGTGCCGGTGCTGGCCATAGCGGGACGCGGCGACGCCCTCGCGCCGGTCCCGGCCGTCCTGCCGCTCGTCCGGCTGCTGGGCGGGGCGCCGCAGGTGCGCTTCGAGATCGCGTCCGGCGGCCACCTGGGCGTGCTGACCGGACGTTCGGCCAAGGCGACCACGTGGCGGCATCTGGACCGCTGGCTCGACGAGGGCATCGTCCGGCACGGCATCCGCCCGCACCGCTCCACCGTCCCCGTCTGACCCGCCGCCCCGGCCCGCCCGGACGAACACCGGGGTCTCCGGCACGTCAAGGGACGTTCAAATCTTCTTGGCGGTGCCGCCATCGGCGCGCAGTCGGGTGTGTCATCCCGGTAACGGACTGGTCGCCGACCGTAGTGTGGCGCACCGTTGTTGCGAGCCGCGCCGGGCCGGGGAGCCGGGGCCGGGCGGGACGTCGGGGGGCAGTGCATGGCGGCGGACACGGCCGAGTACGGGCGGGGACCGGGGGATCGTCTCCGGACCGAGATCATCGGGGTCACCCCGTTCGGCCGCCCCGCGCCCCAGCTCGCCGTGGCCGTCGCGCGCGCGGGCGGGACCGGCGTGCTCGACCTCGGCGCCGACCGGGCGTCCGGGCTCGCCGCCCTCGCGGACGTGCGCCGCTGGTGGACGGGCCCGTTCGGCGTCCGCGTCCCCGCCGGGTGCCGCGTCCGGCCGGCCGAGATCCCGGCCGCCGCCGACACCGTCCTGGTGGACGCCCCGGCCCTGCGGTCGGACGCCTCGCTGGACGTCGCCGGGTTCGCGCGCGGGCGCCGGCTCCTGGTCGAGGTCGTGGGCCCGGACGAGGCCGCCGCCGTCATCCCCGTCGCCCGCGGGTTCACCGGCGACGTGGGGCTCATCGCCCGCGGCTGCGAGGCGGGCGGCCGTGCCGGTGACCTCACCGCGTTCGTCCTGCTGCAGCGGCTGGCGGCCGACCCGTCCGTGGACGTCCCGGTGTACGCGGCGGGCGGCATCGGGCCGCACACGGCCGCGGCGGCGGTGGCGGGCGGCGCGGCCGGCGTCGTCCTCGACGTGCAGCTCGCGCTCGTCCGGGAGACGGACCTGCCCGCCGGCGCCGTGACCGCGCTGTCGGCGATGGACGGCGGCGAGACCGGGACCGTCCAGGACGGGCCGCTCGCCGCGGCGCTCGCCGGCCGCCACAAGACCGCCGGGGGCGTGGTTCAGGCGATCCGCCGGGAGATCGGCGCGCATCTGCGGGCCGCCGTCCGGGCCGAGCCGCTGGCGCCGCGCCGGGCCGCGTCCGGCGGCGCACCCCCGGCCGTGCAGGCCTACCCGGTCGTGCAGGGGCCGATGACGCAGGTGAGCGACTGCTCGGCCTTCGCGGGCGCGGTCGCGCAGGAGGGCGGCCTGCCGTTCCTCGCGCTCGCCGCGATGGACGGCGACCGGGTGCAGGCGCTGCTGCGCGAGACCGCCGACCGCCTCGGCGGCCGGCCCTGGGGCGTCGGCGTCGCCGGGTTCGCGCCGCCGGACGTCCGCGCGGCGCAGCTCGCCGCCGTCCGCGCCGCCGGGCCCCCTTACGCGCTGATCGCCGGGGGGAGCCCGGCGGAGGCCGAGCCTCTGGAGGCCGCCGGGGTCAGCACGTACCTGGACGTCCCTTCGCCCGAGCAGCTGGACCGGTTCCTGGACGAGGGCGCGCGGAAGTTCCTCTTCGAGGGCCGCGAGAGCGGCGGCCACGTCGGGCCGCGCGCAAGCTTCCCGCTCTGGGAGGCGCAGATCGGACGGCTGATGGAGTGCGACGCCGACGCCGGTGAGCTGTCGGTGATGTTCGCGGGCGGCGTCCATGACGAGCGGTCCGCCGCGATGGTGGCCGCTCTGGCGGGGCCGCTTGCGGAGCGGGGCGCCGACGTCCGCGTCGTGATGGGCACCGCGTACCTGTTCACGTCCGAGGCGGTCGCGACGGGCGCGATCCTGCCGGGCTACCAGGAGACCGCGCTCGCCTGCGACGGGACGGCGCTGCTGGAGTCGTCCCCCGAGCACGTGACCCGCTGCGCCCGCACACCGTACGTGGAGACGTTCGCGGAGACCCGCCGTGAGCTGGAACAGGTCGGGACACCCCGCCGGGACGTGTGGCGCCGTCTGGAGAAGCTGAACCTCGCGCGCCTGCGCGTCGCCGCCAAGGGCCTGCGCCGCGCCACCCCCGTCGACGTCGCCGAGCAGCGGGCGAGCGGCCTGTACACGCTCGGCCAGGTCGCGGCGCTGCGCTCGGCCACGACCGGCATCGCCGCCCTGCACGAGCAGGTCACGGCGGGCGCGACCGCGTTCCTCGCCGCCCGCGCCGCCGAGGTCGGCGTCACCGCGGCGCGCCCCGCCCGCACGGACGCCGCGCGCCCCGCCGACATCGCGATCATCGGCATCGGCTGCGTCTTCCCGGGCGCCCGCGACGCCGACGGCTACTGGGCGAACATCGTCGCGGGCGTCGACTCCGTCACCGCGGTCACGCGCTGGGACCCCGAGATCCACTACGACCCGTCCGCGGAGGGCAAGTCGCCGTCCAAGTGGGGCGGGTTCATCCCCGACATCCCGTTCGACGCCCACGCGCACGGCATCCCGCCCCACGCGCTGGGCGCCATCGAGCCGATCCAGCTTCTCTCCCTGGAGGTCGCGTCGCGCGCGCTCCGCGACGCCGGATACGCCGACCGGCCGTTCGACCGCGCCGCCACGTCGGTGTTCTTCGGCGCCGGCGGCGGCGGAGACCTCGGCACGGCCTACGCGGTGCGCGCGACGCTCCCGTCCTACTTCGGCGAGGTCCCGGCCGCCCTGGACGAACGGCTTCCGCGCCCCACCGAGGAGTCCCTCCCCGGCGTCCTCACCAACGTGATCGCCGCACGGGTCGCCGGCGCCCTCGGCCTCCGCGGCGGCGGGTACACCGTGGACGCCGCCGGCGCAGCGTCCCTCGCCGCACTCGACGCGGCCTGCAAGGACCTCGCCGCGGGCGCCAGCGACATGGTGCTCTGCGGCGGCGCCGACCTCGGCGGCGGCGTCCGGGACTATCTGCTGCTCGCCTCGGCCCGCGCACTGTCCCCGTCCGGCCGCTGCGCCGCGTTCGACGCGTCGGCGGACGGCATCGCGCCCGGCGAAGGCGTCGCGTGCGTCGTCCTCAAACGCCTCGCCGACGCCGAACGCGACGGCGACCGGATCTACGCGGTCGTCAAGTCCGTCGCCGGAGCCGGCGACGGGCGCGCCCCCGGCGGCGGCGCGGACCTCACCACGTCCCGCGCCGAAGGACGGCGGCTCGCGCTGGAGCGCGCCCACGAACGCGCGGGCGTCCCACCCGCCGGCATCGGCCTCATCGAGACGGACGGCACCGGCGTCCAGGCCGGCGACCGGGCCGAACTCACCGCCCTGGCCTCGGCGTTCACCGGCGCCGCCGCGGGCGGCGTCACGCTCGGATCGGTCAAGTCGCAGATCGGGCACACCGGATGCGCAGCGGGCCTCGCCGGGCTCATCAAGACCGCGTTGGCCCTGCACACCGGCGTTCTCCCGGGGACGCTGCACCTCTCCCGTCCCGGCCCGGAGTGGGAACCCGGCGGCCCGCTCGTGTTCGGCGGCGCCGCGCGCCCGTGGGCGGCCCGTCCCGGCGACCGGCACGCGGGGCTGAGCGGCTCCGGCGCCGGCGGCGTGTGCTTCCACGCCGTCCTGTCCGGGTACGGCGGCGCGCCCGAACCCGTGTCGGGGCTCGCCGAATGGCCCGCCGAACTGTTCCTGGTCCGCGCGCCCGACCGTCCCGCCGCCCGCGCGGAGATCGACCGCCTCCTGGACCTGTCCGCCGGCGAGCCACGGCTCCGGGATCTCGCGCGGACGGCCGCCTCGCTGGAAGGGCCCGTGCAGGCCGCGTTCGTGGCGACCGGCCTGGACGACCTCCGGCACAAACTCACACTCGCCGCAGAGTCCGGCCCGGCACCGGACGTCTTCCACCCGTCCGGCGAGCCCGGCCAGGTCGCGTTCGTCTTCCCCGGCCAGGGCAGCCAGCGGCCCACCATGCTCGCCGACCTCTTCGTCGCCTTCCCGCGCCTCCAGCGCCTCCTGCGCCTCGCCGGCGGACGGTACGCGTCGGCGATGTTCCCGCCCGCCGCGTTCACCCCCGACGAGACCGGCCGCCACCAGGCCGAGATCACCCGGGTCGCCCAGCCCGCCCTCGGCATCGCCGGACTCGCCGTCCACCGCCTGCTCACCGCCGTCGGCGTCCACCCCGACCTCGCCGCCGGGCACGGCCACGGCGAACTCGTCGCGCTCTGCGCCGCCGGCGTCGTCGACGACACCGACATGGTCGAACTCAGCGCCGCCCGCGCCGAGGCGATCCTGGCCGCCGCCGGCGGCGACCCGGGCGCGATGGCCACCGTCGCCGCGTCCCTGCGCGAGGTCCGCGAGACGCTGGCGGGCGTCTCCGAGGTCGTCGTCGCCAACCACAACGCGCCCCGCGAAGTCGTGATCTCGGGAACCCGCGCGGGCCTGGACCGCGCCCTGGCCGCCCTTTCCGCCGCGGGCCTCGACGCCGAACGCATCCCCGTGCCCTGCGCGTTCCACAGCCCCCTCGTCGCCGCCGCGTCCGCCGACCTCCGCACCGACCTCCTCGGCCGCGACCTCCGCTCACCCGCCTTCCCCGTCTGGGCCAACGCGACCGCCGCCCCGTACGACACCGACCCCGCGGAACTCGCCGCCACCCTCGCCGGGCAGATCGCCGCGCCCGTCCGCTTCGTCGAGCAGATCGAGGCCATGTACGGCGCGGGCGCCCGCACCTTCGTCGAGGCGGGCCCCGGAGACGTCCTGACCGGCCTCATCGGCAAGATCCTCGGAGACCGCCCGCACACCGCCGTGAGCTGCGACGCCCCCGGCGAGAACGGCCTCGCCCACTTCCTGCGCACCCTGGCCGGACTCGCCGCCGCCGGCGTCCCCGTCGACCCGCTGCCCCTCTTCGCCGGACGCGACGCCCGCCCGCTCACCGCCGCCCCGGCCGCGGCACCCGGCTGGTTCGTCAACGGCCACCTCGTCCGCACCGCCGACGGCGGTTACCCGGCCAATGCGCTCCGCCCCGCCGAACGCGTCCCGGAGGGGAGCGACCGCGACGCCGAGGCCGCAGTCCTGGAATACCTGCGCGCGGGACGCGAACTGATCGCCGCCCAGCGCGAGGTCGTCCTCCGCCACCTGGGCGCGACGCCACCTGCGACGTCACCCGCGCCGGTCCCGGCGCCCCGCCCCGTCCTCCCGGGCGAGACCGTCTCCGTCCCGCATCAGGCGCGGTCGGGTTCCCACGTGAGGACCATGGCCCTGTCCGGCCCCGGCGTCCCGGCACCGTCCACGGAAGGCGACTCCCTGGTGTCGCCGCGTGCCGAAGGCCCGGCCGCCGCGCCGGCGGAGACGTCCGCGCGGCCGGGGGTGGTCCGGCACGTTCTCCGGGTCGTTGAGCTGGACGCGCTGCCGGTGCCGCCCGAGTCGGGGACGGTGTTCACCGGGCGGCGGTTCATCGTCGTCGACGACGGGTGCGGGGTCGCGCTGGAACTCGCCGGCATGCTCGCACGGCACGGTGCGCAGGTGCGGACGCCGCGCGAGGTCGACGGCGCCTGCGACGGGCTGATCCATCTGGCGGCGCTGCGGCCGGGGGCGGCGGGTGTGCTGCCTCAGGCGTATGCCGGCATCCGGCGGGCGCTGGCCGGCGGGTTGCGGTGGCTGGTCGTCGGGAGCGGCGCCGGCGGGCGGTTCGGGCGGCGCTTCGACGGCGGCGGCATCGGGGATCCGGCGCCGGGCGCCGGGCTGCGGGGGCTGGCGCGGACGGTCGCGCAGGAGTATCCCGAGGTGCTCGTGCGAGCGCTCGACGTCGACACCGAGGACACCCCGCGGGCGATCGCACAGCGGATCATGGCGGAGCTGCTGGACGCGGAGGCGCCGGTCGTGGTCGGGCACGAGGGCGACCTGCGGCACGGCCTGAGCGTGGTGCCGGCGGAACCGCCCGGCGAGCCGCCCGTGACCGGCGCGCCGCCGCCGGGGCCGGACGGGGTCGTGCTGCTCACCGGCGGCGCGCGGGGCGTCACCGCGCAGGTGGCGCTGGAGCTGGCCCGGACGAGCGGCTGCCACATCGAGGTCATGGGACGCACACCGGAACCGGTCGACGGGCCCGCGTTCGCCGACGTCCCGGACGAGGCCGGGCTCCGGCGGGCCCTGGTCGCCAGTGGCGAAGGGGAGACCGGCGAGATCGAGGCGACGGTCCGGCGGATCCTGGCGGAGCGGGAGACGCACCGGAATCTGGAGGCGCTGCGGGAGCATGCGGCGTCCGTCCGGTACCACTCGGGGGACGTGAGGAACGCCCACGCCGTCCGGGATGTCGTCACCGGCGCCTATCGGCGGCATGGCCGGCTCGACGGGGTCGTCCACGGTGCCGGTCTCGTCGAGAACCGCCTGGTCCGGGACATGACGCCCGAGTCGTTCGAGCACCTGTACCGGACGAAGGTGGACGGGGCGTGCGCACTCGCGCAGGCGGTCGAGCCGGACATCGGGTTCTTCGTCGTCCTCGGCGGCATCGCCGGTGTGCACGGCGTCCGCGGGCAGGTCGCGCATGCGGCGGCGAGCGACGCGTGCGACACGCTCGCGCACGTCTGGCGGACGCGGCTGCGCGGACGGGTGCTCGTCGCCGACTGGGGCCCGTGGGCGCGAAGCGAACCGGAACGCGAATCGGAGTGTGAACGTGGTGCCGTGCCGGTCGAGCCGGAGGCGGGTGCGGCGGCGCTGCTGCGGGAGATTGTGCACGGAAACGAGACGCAGGTCGTGTTCACCGGGGCGGCCTTGACCGGGGGCGTCCGGTGAACCACGCCCGGGAGCCGATCGCGATCGTCGGCGCGGGGGCGGTGTTCCCCGGCGCAGGGTCGGCGGCCGAGCTGTGGCGCAACGTCCTCGCCGGGTTCGACGCGATCACCGACGTCCCGGCGGGGCGATGGGATCCCGCGCTCTACTACGACCCCGACGCGTACGGGCGCGCCCCGGAGAGCGACAGGTTCTACTGCCGGCGCGGCGGGTTCGTCGACGAACTGGCCACGTTCGACCCGGCGCGGTTCGGGATCATGCCGGCGGCGGTGCGGGGCATGGAACCCGACCAGCTGCTCGCGCTGCGCACGGCCGGGGAGGCGATCGCGGACGCGGGCGGCGACGAGCGGCTGCCCGACCGGGCCCGGATCGGCGTCGTCATCGGACGCGGCGGCTACATCACGCCGGGCGTGGCACGGTTCGATCAGCGGGTCAGGACGTCCCACCAGGTCACCGGGATCCTCGCCGAACTGGTGCCGGAACTCGGGAAACAGCGGCTCGACGAGATCCGCCGGGCGTTCTGCGAGCGGCTGGGCCCGGACGGCCCGGACGCGTCGATCGGCCTGGTTCCGAGTTTCGCCGCGTCCCGCATCGCCCACGGCTTCGACCTGCACGGCCCCGCGTACACGCTGGACGCCGCGTGCGCGTCGTCACTGATGGCGGTCGAGCACGCCGTGCGGGCACTGCGGAGCGGGCAGGCCGACGCGATGCTGGCCGGGGCCGTTCACCACGCCCACCACGCGACCGTCTGGAGTGTCTTCTGCCAGCTCCGCGCGTTGAGCCCCAGCGAGACGATCCGGCCGTTCGACCGGGCGGCGGACGGGACGCTCCTGGCGGAGGGCACCGGGATAGTCCTGCTCAAGCGGCTGTCGGACGCCGAGCGGGCCGGGGACCGGATCCACGCGGTCATCCTGGGCGCCGGGTCGTCCAGCGACGGCCGCGCGTCGAGCATCATGAGCCCGCTCGTGGAAGGGCAGGTCCTCGCGATCGAGCGCGCATGGCGGGACGCGGGCCTCGACCCGGCGGCGCCCGGCGCGCTGGGGCTGGTCGAGGCGCACGGCACCGGGACCCCGCCGGGCGACGAGGCGGAGCTGGCGACGCTGCGCCGGGTGTTCGGGACCGGCGGCCCGCCGATCGGCCTCGGCACGGTCAAGTCGATGATCGGGCACGCGATGCCCGCCGCCGGGATCGCCGGGCTGATCAAGGCCGCGTACGCGCTGCGCGACGGCGTCCTGCCGCCGACCCTGCACGTGGACGACCCGCATCCGGCGCTGGAGAACGGCAGGCTGCGGCTCGTCCGGGAGACCGCCGAGTGGGAGCGGGGGGACGGGCCGCGGCGGGCCGTGGTCAACGCGTTCGGTTTCGGCGGCGCGAACGCGCATCTGGTCCTTCAGGAGCCGCCGTCGAGTGCCGTCCGGCGGGCGGGACGGACCTGGCGGCTCGACACGCCGCAGTCGGACGAGGCCGTCCTGCGGCTGGCGGCCCGCACGGCCGACGAACTCGCCGACGCCCTGGCCGTCCCCGACGAGAAGCTTCTGGCGCGGATGCCGGAGGACGTCCCCGACCTCCCCTGCCGCCTCGCGGTGGTCGCGCCGACGCCGCGCAGGCTCGACCTGGCGCGGGCCGTCGTCCAGCGCGGAACCGCGTGGCGAGGCCGCAGCGACGTGTGGTTCTCGCCCCGCCCGCTTCTCGCGGAGGGCGGACGGCTGGCGTTCCTGTTCCCCGGATTCGAGCCCGCCTTCGAACCCAGCGTGGACGACGTTGCCGAACACTTCGGGCTGTCCAGGCCCGAGCCGACCGGGCGCACCGACCTGGCCGGCCACGCCGCGGACGTCATCGGCGTCGGGCGCCTGCTGGCCTCGGCGCTCGCCGAACTCGGCGTCGAACCGGACGTCGTGGCAGGGCACGGCCTCGGGGAGTGGACGGCCGCGATCGCCGCCGGAATGCTCGACGCCGACGCCGCCGAGACGCTCGCCGGCGCCCTCGACGGCGACGCCCTGGACGCCCCGGACGTCGTGTACGGGGCCCTCGGCTGCGGCGCAGCCCAGGCGCAGGAGGCGGCCGGGGGATGTTCCGGTGTTTTCGTCAGCCACGACAACTGCCCGCACCAGTCGGTGATCTGCGGCCCGCCCGGGGAGGTCCGCGAGATCCTCGGGCGGCTCGCGTCCGAGGGCGTCCTCGGGCGGGAACTGCCGTTCCGGACGGGCCTCCACACACCACTGGCCGAGGCGTACGAGAAACAGGTGCAACACGCCTTCCAGGCGCTGCGCGTGCACGAGCCCCGCGTGCCGCTGTGGTCGGCGGCGACCGCCGCGCCGTACCCTCGCCCGGCCGCCGGCGTGCGCGACCTCGCCGTCCGGCACCTGCTCGAACCCGTCCGGTTCAGCGAGCTGATCGAAGAGCTGTACGGCGCGGCGCACGTACGGGCGTTCGTCCAGGTGGGGCCCGGGAGCCTCACGGGGTTCGTCGGCGACAGGCTCGGCGGTCGCGAGCACCTCGCGATGGCCGTCAACGTCCCGAACCGGGACGGGATGGCCCAGCTCCGCCGCGTCGTCGCCGCGCTGTGGGCCGAGGGGTACGGCGCGTCGCCGCCGCCGGCGCCCGCCGCGGGCATGCCCCTCGATCTCGGGACGCCGCTGATCAGGCTGGACGGCGCCGTGCCGCCCATCCGCCTCACCTCCGGCGTTCCGTCGCTGCCGGACGACGACCCGGTCATGGCCGAACTGGAGGCGCTGCTCAACGACGCGACGACCGGGGCGCAGTCCGTTCTGGAGGCGTTCGGCGGCGGTGCGGCGTCCGCGCCGTCGGGTGAGGCGCCGCCGGCGGAGGAGGAGCTGTCGGTCTCCCGTGTCTTCTCGCTCGATTCGATGCCGTATCTGCGCGACCACTGCGTGTTCCCGCAGGCCACCGGCTGGCCCGACATGTCGGACAGGTTTCCGATCGTTCCGCTGACGACGCTGCTGGAGGTCATGGCCGACACGGCCGGGGAACTGCTGCCCGGCATGGTCGTCGTCGGATTCGAGGACGTCCGCGCCGTCCGCTGGGTCGTGGCCGCACCGCCGACCACCGCCGACGTCCGCGCCCACCTCGTCGGGGGCGACCGGCCGCGCAAGGTGAAGGTCGTCATCCACGGGCACGCGGACGGGACGGTTCTGCTCGCCGAGCACTACCCGGTGCCGCCCGTGCCGGACCGCACGCCGCTGACCATCGAGGGCCCGCCCATCGTCAGCGCGGAACGGCTGTACGAGGAGCGCTGGATGTTCCAGGGCCCGCTCTTCCGGGGCATCACCGAGATCGCGGCCCTCGCGGAGGACGGTGTGCGCGCCGTCCTGACCTCGCTGCCCACGCCGGGCGCGCTCCTGGACAGCGCAGGGCAGCTTTGCTGCCACTGGATCCAGGTGTACGGCGATACCAACCAGACCGTGTTCCCCGTCGGCATCGAACGGCTCTCCCTGTACGGGCCACTGCCATCCACAGGCGAACATCTGGCGACGACCGTCTGGAACCAGTCCCTGACCGACACGACCATGCGCTGCTCCGCCGAACTGCTCCGCGAGAACGGAACGCTGTGGGCGCGCGTCGACGGATGGACGACCCACCGCTTCTACACGGACGAAGCCCTCTGGCGGATGAAGTTCACAGCCGAGGTGTCCGGAACCGGCGAACCGCAGCCGGGCGGCTGGTGCCTGGCCCGCAAACGCTGGGACGGCACCGCCTCCCGCGACCTCCTCATGCGCCAGTACCTCTGCGCCCCCGAACGCGCCGAATACGAAGCCCTCCCGCCGTTCGCGCAAGGCCCATGGCTCCTCGGACGGATCGCGGCCAAGGACGCCGTCCGCGACCACCTGTGGCGCAACGGCCACGGGCCCCTGTTCCCGGCGGAGCTCACGGTCCACGACGGGCCTATGGTGACAGGACCGTTCGAGGAGCCCCTCGCCATCTCCATCGCATCAGACGCCGACCTGGGCGTCGCCCTGGTGAGACCCGGCCATGAACCGGCCGGCATCGGTCTGGCGCACGACGAGAAAGACGCCCGTGTACGGGCAGCCGAACAAGCAGTACTGCAGTCGATGAACATCACCCGATCCGACCGTCCGGAACTCGTCGTGACCGTCGCCGATGCCGAGCGGCTCCTGATCGCCGCCGAGGGCACGGTCACGACAGTGGAAACACGCGAACTCGAAGGACATGTCGTGGCCTGGACGGTCGAGGCCGGCGGAACCGAAATGGAGGAAGCACGAGCATGAACGACGCTCTGTCCGAGGTCGTCCGGATGCTGACCGACGTGGTGGGGGAGGAATTCCTGCTCGACGTGGAGATCGGCCCCGACACCACGTTCAGCGACGCCCTCGCCCTGGAGAGCATCGAGTTCGCCGCCCTGGCCGGCCGGGTCCGCGCCCGCTACGGCGACGACGCCGACCTGTCCGCCTTCATCGCCGACCTGGACCTCGACCAGATCCTGAGCCTGACCGTCGGGGACGTGGCCGACCACGTCGCCCGGACGCGTTCGCCCGCCGGGGCCGCCCGGTGAGCGCGCGCCGCACCCAGGTCCCGTCCCTGCTGGGCGACCCCGGGATCCGGCGCGTGAGAACCCCCGAACGCCGCTTCCTGTTCGCCGTCCCGCCGCTGACCGGCCCGATGGGGTCGGACACCGCGGTCACCTCGAAGGCCGGTGCCCCGTCGAACGCCGGTGCCGCCTCGAACGCCGGTTTCACCTCGAACGCCGGTGTCACCTCGAACACGGTGGTCGCGCCGACCGCCGCCGTGGCCGCCGAACTCGCCCGCCGCGGCCACAAGGTCGCCTGGACGGGCCACCGGGCGTCCCTCGAACCCCGGCTCCGCCCCGGCTCCCGCGTCATCGACGCCGTCGGGGAGGACTTCGGGAAACGCCTGCCCGGCCTCCGGGACGAGTTGCTGCAGCTCCGCGGCCTCGCCGCCCTCCGCTTCCTCTGGAGGGACATCCTCGTCCCGCTCGGCCACGCGATGATGCCGGGCGTCGGGAAGGCGATCGACCGCTTCCGCCCGGACGCGGTGGTCTCCGACCAGTTCGCCCTCGCCGCCCCCGTCGCGGCGCGGCGGCGCGAACTCCCATGGGCCACCTCCGCCGCGACGTCCGCCGAGTTCACCCGCCCGCTCGCCGCCATGCCGAAGGTCGAGGAGTGGATCCGTGACCAGATCGCCGACTTCCAGCTCGACCACGGCATCGACGACCTGCTCGACCTGCGGTTCTCCGACCATCTCGTCCTGGCCTTCTCCACGGGAGGATTGATCGGCGACACCTCGTTCTTCCCCGACCATTTCGCCTTCGTCGGCCCGGCGCTCGGCCGCCCCGCACCGCGCGCCTTCCCCTGGGACTGGCTGGACGGCCGCCCCGCCGTCCTGGTCACCCTGGGCGCGGCGCGCGGCCCGTCCGGCGACCGGTTCTTCGGGATCGCCGCCGAAGCCGTCCGCGACATGGACGTCCAGGCGATCCTCGTGGCGCCCCCGGACGTGGTGGCGGACCCGCCGCCGAACGTCCTCGTCCGCGCCGACGTCCCGCAGCACAAGCTGCTCGAACACGTCTCCGCCGTCGTCTGCCAGGGCGACCACGACACCGTCTGCACGTCCCTCTCGCAGGGCCTCCCGATGGTGGTCGCCCCGGACCGGGACGACCAGCCGGTGATCGCCCGGCAGGTCGAGGCCGCGGGGGCGGGCGTTCCCGTCCGCTACGCCCGCGTCCGCCCGGACGAACTCCGGACCGCCCTCGCCACCGTCCTCACGGACGGCCCGCACCGCGCCGCCGCCGCACGGGCCCGGGACGCCATCGCCTCCGCCGGAGGCGCCGCCGAAGCAGCGGACCACCTGGAGAAAATCGCGTGACGGTGACCGGAACGGCGTTCGGGTGATCCAATGGCGATGGACGCCGAACACCCGGATCCGGTTGGAGTGACCCATGGTGGATGTTTTCGATGACCTGATCGCGGAGTACCGCCAGCTGGACGCCGTGCTGGCGTCGCTGACGGCGGAGCAGTGGTCTCGTCCGTCCGATGCCGAGGGGTGGACGGTCTCCGATGTCGTCCTGCATCTCGTCCAGACCGAAGAAGTGATCACCGGGCCGTCCTTGGGGGAGGGGGCGGCCTTCCTCTCGTCCGATGAGACCACCGTGGACGGAATGGCGGATGACATGGTCGCCGCCGAGCGCGGGATACCGCCGGAGGAACTGCTGGCGCGCTGGCGCAAGGCCGCCTTCGCCACCCCTGAAGCTCTGCGCGCCCAGCCTGCGGGGACGCGTCTGTCCTGGGTGAGGACCCCGTTGTCCCCGCGCACGCTGGCCACGACGAGGCTCGCCGAGCATTGGGCGCATGCGCAGGACATCACCGTCCCGCTGGGCATCCCGTACCCCGACACGGCACGGCTGCGTCATGTGGCGTGGCTGGCTCATCGGACGCTGCCGTACGCCTTCTCCCTCGCCGGGCTCGCGGACGCCCCGGTGTTCTGCGACCTCGCCGCGCCGGACGGTACCCGCTGGACGTTCGGCGACCCCGAGGCCGCCTCGAGAATCACCGGGCCGGCCGCGGAGTTCTGCCGCGTCGGCGCCCGCCGGGTCACGCCCGAGGAGACCGGCCTCATCGCCGAGGGCCCGCATGCCGCCGACGCGCTCCGGGTCGTCCGCAACTACGCCGCCTGACCGCCGGGTACCGTTCTGAGCGGGCATTACGGGCCGCGACTTCGCGCCGGTCCGGTTTCCCGCGGTCGGCAAACCCGGCAAGCGTGATTTGTGACCAGTGGGTTCTCTGTATTGTGCAGGCCATGTCAGGGAAGAAGATCAGCCCGCCCTTCGTCATTCTCTGTTTCGTCGGCTTCGTGCTCATCGCCTTCGCGCTCCTCGGCACTCTGGTCGTCGGCGCGAAGGTGGACGAGGCGGATGCCGACAAGAGCGAGGTATCGCTGCAGCTCTCGACGCTGCTGAACATCATCGTCGCCGGGTTGGCCTTTATTCTGGCCGGGTTGGGATTCCAGCTCGCGGCCGGTCCGAAACCGGCGCAGTCGTTCGTTCCGGGGCAGCCGCCGGCGCAGCCGTACGGTCAGGCCGCGCAGCCGCAGTACCAGCAGCAGGCGCCGCCGTCCGGCCGGGAGTGGGGTCAGCAGCCTTCCGGGCAACCCCCGGCACAGCCCTGACGTTCCGCCAGGACATGAAGGTCAGGACGTGAGGGTCGCGCGGAGGAAGCGCGCACCCTTCAGCGTCGCCTCGAACGAGGCTTCGGCGATCGCCTTGGTCATGAAGTGGCAGATCCAGGTGACCAGGAACGTGGCCAGGATCAGTACCGGCGCCCACGTCCAGGTGAGCTGGATGAAGATCCGTTCGAGGGTGCCGTGCGGGTCGACGACCGGTTCCCAGCTGTTGAGGCGGGCCCACCGCCCGAGGAAGACGCCGAGGGCGCACAGGCCGTGCGCCGCGATGGTGACCGGGATCTGCCAGGCTCCGAGGCCGAGCCGGGCGAGGTGGCCCAGTGCTGCGCGGAGGGCCAGGTAGTAGGCGAGGAAACCGGAGCCGATGAACAGGGCGTAGAGCGGCAGGATCGCGCTGACCACGGGGCCGCCGTCGTTCGCCTGGAGGATGTCGCCGCGCAGATGGACGATGTCGGTGACGACGTACGGGGCATTCGGTAGAAAGAGGACGAATAGCGTCAATCCGGCCCACCAGAAGGGTGAGCGCGACAGGCGGTCGCCGCGGAAGAGCGCCCAGGCCAGCCCCACGGGAATCCACGCGAGGATGGTGTTCCAGGTCATCCACAAAGCGTCGCGGCGGAGGACGTCGGCCAGATTCGGTGCCACCTGTTCCAGGATCCCCATGGAATCCATAGTGCATTAGCCGCCGTTGATGTAGCAGTCGAGCAGGCCGTCCGAGATGTGAAGATCGTGTGTGGATTCGCGGAGGCGGTCGGGCCAGTCGGAGTCGGTGCGGAGAGCGCCCACTGCGGTTTCGATCGCCGGCGTGGCGCCCCAGATGGCGTGCGTGCGGGCGTCCAGGTCGCGTTGGTCGCGGCCCCACCAGGCGTTGACGTGACCGAGTTGCTCGGCGAGAGTGCCGCCGGGAATCACGCGTCCATAGAGGGACGTCCATTCGTCGGTCCGGGTGTGCCTGCCCGCGTCGGGGGAGGCCTGATGCGCTTCCTGGAGTTCTTCCAGGACGAGGCACCAGCGGTAGGGCGTGGCGAAGTATTCGGACTCGTTCGCCGTACAAGGGAGGCCGTGAAAAGCGCCCGTGAGATGCCCGGCCAGTCCGGTGGGGGCGCTGCGGGCCGCGACGGCGGCGTCGACGGCGTGGGAGATAGAGCAGTCGCGGAGTCGCGCGGGCAGGCCGTCCAGCACGGACAGGGGTGGTCTGGGAGTACCCCACCCGGTCAGGTGCGCGGCCGCGGCCAGCTCCGCCCACAGGACGAGTTCGGGACGCTCGTCCAACGCGCGCTGCGCGGTGCGCATGTCGCGGAGGGTGCAGGGGGAGTCGCGGCAGTCCGCCCCGCAGGTGCCGCTCCGGGGCCTCACCAGGACGCGGGGGGACGCGACCGGCGCGGCCTTCTCCAGATGGGAGCCGTCCGGCATGCGGACGAGGTGCGGGTAGTCCATGCCGTCGGTGAACACGGCGCCCTCGCCGGGCGTCAGGGTGACCAGGTACTGCGACTGGTCGTCGGTGATGTTCATCGTGGCGCCGACCGCGTCCCGGTCGTCCTTCGCCGGCAGCCGGTGGACGATCTTGACCGCGGTGTTCTTGATCACGTCCGGGACGAGCTTGGACGGGATCTGCTCCGCCACGATCAGCCCCTCGCCGTACGCGCGGATCTCCGCCAGGAGGCTCGCGAACGTCTCCACGGCGTGGGACGCGGGCCCGGCCTCCTCGCTGCGCCGCAGCAGCCGGTGCGCCTCCTCGAACACGCTCAGATGCCGCAGCCCCGCCGGACCTCCCTGGCGCTGCCGCATCCGCAGGTGCTCGACCAGCCGCACCAGCACGGTGCCCATCAGGAACGCCTTGTCGCGGTCGTCGCCGACGTCCTCGATCTCCAGGACGACGTTGCGGGCGAGCAGCGCGTCGAAGTCGATCGGGTGGCCGCCCTCGAAGAACCGCCCGGTGGTGCCGAGCCGGAGGCTGGACAGCCGGACGCGGATGAACCCGCGGACGTTGTCGGTGATCTCCTGGCCGTAGCCGATGTCGGTGACGACCTGCTCGGCGGTGGCCTGCAGGTCCGCGAGGGTCGGGTAGCGGGGGGACGACCCGGGGATGGACGGCTCGCCGAGCGCCAGGTCCCAGCCGAGCCGCTCGTAGCACCGGGTCAGCGCGGCGGAGAGCACCTGCGGGAACGGTTCGTCGGCGTCGAACGCGGCGAGGAACAGCGCGCGGAGGAGGTCGGCGTGGGTCTGCAGCGGGAACGGCCGCCCGTCGGGACCGGTGGCGGGTTCGAGGGGATTGATCCCGGCGGCGATCGCGTCCGCGTCGCCGGGGCGGATCGCGACGACCTCCGCGTCCGGGAGGCGCGCCGCCATCAGCCGGTACTCCGCCTTGGCCGGCTCGACGACCAGCCACGGCAGCCCGGCGTGCGAGGCGGCGGTGAGCAGCGAACGGACGGTCTGCGACTTGCCGGCGCCGGTCGCGCCGCACACGAACGTGTGCCGGTTCAGGCTGGACAGCGGCAGCGACAGCGGCCCGACCTCGCGGCGGTTGCGGTCCAGGACCCGTCCCAGCGGCACGCCGGCCGCCGGGCCGGACGCGCCGGCCACGACGTCGAACTCGGGCGTCACGTCGAACTCGGGCCGCATTGCGAACCGGACGCCCGCGACCTCCCGGACGGGCGGGCGGGCCAGCGCCGCCACCAGCTGCGTGCTCGCCTCGAACGGCCCGTCCGCCCCGGGGACCAGCGCGTACGGCAGCCGGCTCAGGTCGGCCGACGCGCACACCAGCGCCGCCACCCGCGCTGCGGCCCGCGGCGTCGCCGCCCCCGCCATCAGGTGCACCCGCCACAGGCCGGATGTGGCCGCCTGGCGCAGCTCGCGGTGCCGCCGCTCCATCCGGACGGCGGCGACGGAGTCCTCGGGCGACAGCTCCGCCATCGACTGGGCGCGCTGCTGCCGGTCGGCCAGGTCGTCGGCCAGCCGCTCGGTCTCCGGACCCGTCACGGGCTCGGCGACCAGCATCCAGGCGAACGGCTGCATCCAGACCGACAGCAGACCGTCCTCCAGGGACGGCCTCGCGGGCTCGTCGGGCGCCCCGTCGTTCGCGAGCGGGCCGTCCACCAGGAGGCCGTCGGCGATGGCGCCGATGCCGACCCAGTGGGCCATCGAGTCCTCCGCGATCCCGTGCGGGAGCATGACGCCGCGTCCGCCCGCCGGGAGGCTGAGCGTCGCCGACGCGCCGTCACGGTCGGCGAGGAGCCCCTCCCCGCCGACGAACACCTCCGTCGGACCGGACGCCAGCGCGCGCCGCCACCCGATCAGCACCGGCTCCCCGCCCGCGTGGTACGCCGACACGAGCGCGGCGAGCCGCTGGTCGCGCCACTCGTCCCGCCCGTCCGCCGCGTCCCGCCGCGGAACCTCAAGCAGCCGGCACACCGGCAGGCCGCGCACCGCGTCCCACATGATCAGGCGTCCCAGCGGAACAGGTTCTGGAACAGTTCGGCCTGCTCAAGGGCGTCGTCCAGCGCGTTGTGGGTGTGCGGGCGGCCGGACAGCAGCGCGGCGGGCATCTGCCGCTTCGTGGATTGGGCGACCATCGCCCCCGCCTTCGCCGCGTAGAGGCTCTTGATGTCCAGATGACGTGAATGCCCGAACGGCGAGCGCGACGTGAACCGCATCCAGTACCAGTACAGCCACATCCAGTCATAGGCGAGCGGGTACGCCACCAGGACCGGCAGCGCACCGTCCGACGCGGTCTTGACCCACGCCGCCGCCGCGTCCATCGCCTCCGCCGGATCGCGGCCCTCCCGGACGAGCCGCCCGCGGTCCAGCCCGCTCACCTCCAGCGCCTTCGGGTCGAAGTCATCGCTGATCGGCTTCAGCTCCGCGTAGAAGGTCTTCTCGGACGGGTCGGGCGCCGTGAACCGCGTCCCGTCGAACGTCCCGCACACGGCCATCCCGAAGCTGAGCATCGAGTACGGCCCGGGAATCGGCCCGTCCGCCTCGACGTCGACCGAGACATAGGACTCGATTCGCGCCATCTCCGCCGTTCCTCCCCGGCCCGGCGCCCGTCGACGGACGGCCGCGCCACTCCACGGCCCGTCGCGCTCCACGGCCCCGTCCCGCTCCACCATCACGGGCAGTCAGGCTATTGAGCAAGCCCGCCATTGGGAAGGCCGATTCGGGGCAGAGGGCCTGACAAGTTCCCTGTCAATCTGCTTGGGTTGTTTGCGCATCGCCGCGCATTCCCCGCAGGGCGTGACGATCGAGTCGGCACCCGAGCGGAACGGGGGTTCACCGTCGTGATGGGCGGACGGGTCGATCATGAGGGACTGATGTCGCGCCGTGAACGGCTCTTCAGCCCCGAACCCCGCCTCGGCTGGGTGTTCCGGGACCGCTGGTGGTTCCTGCGGCCGTTCCCCGAGCCGCCCCCGCGGCAGCAGACGCTGCCGGACTACCTGGCCCGCCGGGTCGCCGAGACCGAGCGGCTCGCTCAACGCCGGTTGAGCCGGACGTTCCCGGTGAGCGGCGGCATCGGCGCCCTCCTGCTGCTGTTCGCCGCCTGCTCCGCCGGCGGCTCCGCGGGGGACGCCACCGTCCCGATCGGGTCGCTGCTCCTCGCGGTCATCGCCGCGGGGCCTGGCACGGCGCTGACATGGTGGGCCGTCCGGCAGCGGCAGCACGCCCGCCAGGCGCACGAACTGGCCCAGCAGCAGATCGCGAACGGCTACCAGGACCAGGCGCGGCAATGGCAGTCGCGCAAGCACGCCCACGACGCCGCAGAGCGCGCGCGGCTCGACGGCCTGCCCGAATGGGGCGCGGCCCCGCGGCCCGGTCGCCGCCTCGACGTGTTCGGCGGGACGCTGTGGGCGTGGGAGGCGCTGCTCACGACCTACGGGACGTCCACCCTCGCCGTACAGCCGTTGCTGGTGCTCGACCTGTCCCGCGAGGTCGTCAGCCGTGAACTGGTCGAACTGTCCCAGGCCGCCTGGATGGGGGTGGACGTGCAACTGCTGCCCAGCCGCCAGGCCTCGTCCACCATCCTCAACGACATGTCGCCGCAAGACCTCGTGGACGCGATCGTCGAATCCATGCACGGAGGCACCCCCGACGCCGCGCGCGCGGAACGCAGCATGGACGACCGCATCCTGACCAAGGTTTGCGAAGCCCTCGGCGACACCATCACCCTCGGCCGGATCGGCGCGGCCCTCCGCGCCCTGATGGGCGAACCCGACGACGGGGACCTGCTGACCCGCGAAGAGCGGCGGCACATCGCGAGCGACCTGTTCACCGTCGAATACCGCCGCCAGGCCCACGCCGGCCTGTCGCGGATCGAGTCCTACGTGCACCCGCTGGAGAACCTCGGGACCGAGCCGTCCAAGGACGGCGTCGGCTACCTGACGTGCATCGCGCTGGACAGCCAGGCCCGCAACGTCCGCTCCGAACTGCTCACCGACCTGGTCGTCCAGTGGGTCACGCACCGCATCACCGCGTCCTACGACTCGACGCCCGCCGTGGTCGTCGCCGGCGCCGACGAACTGGCCCGCCGCCACCTGGAACGGCTGTCGGACGCGTGCGAGCGGCGCGGAGTCCCGCTGACCCTGCTGTTCCGGCGGCTGCGGGAGACGTCCGCGGAGATGATCGGCGGCGGCGCCGTCGCGTTCATGCGGCTCGGCAACCACGAGGACGCCACCCGGGCCGCCGACTTCATCGGACGTGACCACCGCTTCGTCCTGTCGCAGATCACCAAGAACGTCGGCGGGAACGAGTCCCACACCTCCACCGACACCCGCGGCGAGGGCGACTCCGACACCCGCAGCACGAGCCACACGACGGGCACGTCCCGCAACTGGGGGACGAGCCGCTCGTCGGGCACCAGCTACTCGGGCGGCGAGATGTTCGGGCTGTTCCCCGACCGCTCCACCTCCTACCAGCGCGGGCGCAACCGGGGCGGCGGCACCAGCACCAGCGACACCGAGGGGATCGCCACGTCGACGTCCCGGAACTGGTCGGCCGCCTACTCCTACGCCGAGGGCACCAACTGGAGCGACGCCGACACCACCCAGCGCGTGTACGAGTACGCCGTCGAGCCGGTCTCCCTCCAGCACCTCCCGGACCACGCCCTGCTGGTGGTCGTGTCGGCCCCCGGCGGCGGCCGCACCGTCACCCCCGTCGAATGCGACCCCGCGATCATCACCCTGGACCGCGTGACCACCGGCCCCCTCCCGGACCCGCCCCCGCCCCGGCAGGCCGTCCCCGGCCCGGCCCCGGCCTCGCACGGCCCGCTGACGCAGCAGCCACCCTCATGGGCCGCGCCGCCCGCGCCGCCTCCGCCGCGGGCGCCCCTGGCGTCCGACCCGGGTCCGCCGCCCGGCCGGCGGACCGGCCCGCGCCCACCCGACGACCCCCGGCCGGGACCGCCACCGCTCTTCGGCGGCAAGGGCTGACCCCCGGCTCAGCCGAGCCGCCGCCGCAACCCCTGAGCCCGCCGGACGAGCGGCAGCGGCAGCCCGTGCGGCTCGTTCTCGATGCGATGCTCCACGGCCGCGACAAGTTCGGCGCCGAACCCCAGCCGCACGGCCGCCGCGTCCGCCCGGGCCTCACCGCGCCCGCCCGGCAGGCGCGCGGCCCACGCCACGGCGAAGGCGACCGCCGCGGGCAACGCCACCACCACCGTGACCACCGCGGCCAGGACGGCCAGGAGGAACACCGCCACGAAACCGATCGGCCGGTGCCAGGCGACGGCCCGCTTCCACATCGGGCCGATCGGGGACCACGACCAGCGCAGCACCCGCCACAACGCGCGGCTCGGCAACGTGACCTGCGCGTGGACGAACGCCGGCACCGCCCGCCAACCCAGCAGATGCCCCAGCTCATGGGCGAGCACGGCCTCCAGCCGCCAGGGCGGCAGTGAACGCGCCGAATGGGACGTGACGGCGACGGTCCGCCCGAACGGCGCGCACGCGTTCAACTCGTCCGACTCGACGACGACCAGCCGATACGCCTCGGCCCCCGCGCGCCGCTGCACGTTGCGCCACGACTGCTCCAGCCGGCCGCGCTCGGCGTCCACCGGATCGCGATACCCGTAGGCACGTGGAGCGGCCAGAGGCGCGGCCAGCAGAACCGCCCACACGGCGACCACCGTGACCGCACCCCACACGGGCCAGACCATGTGCAGCCCGGCCGCGGCCGCCGCCACGAGGACGGCCTCAGCCGCCACGACCAGCCCGACCCGGCCCCCCGCCCCGCCCGACCGCACCTCAGGCGACCGCCCCGGAGGCAGAAACCGCCCCACCTCACCCGGACCGTCCGGCGGAACCTGGAGTGCCCGGCCCCCCTGAGCCACGGGGACCGGGACCTGCCCCGTCGGACCGCTGACCGCCGTGGCCTGCGACGCCGCCCCCGGCCCGGCGACGGGCGGCGCCTGCGGCGACGCGGGTCGCGCCCAGGCGCCGAGTGAGGGCGACGACCGGCCCGATGGCTGACCCGGTGAGGATTCGGGGTCCGCCTGTGCCTCCGGCGTCATGGGCGGCGGGGCGGGGGAAGGTGCGGGCCGGAGCGGCGGCGCCTGCGGTGACGTGCCCGGTGACGCGGGCCGCGCCCGGCCGCCGAGCGAGGGCGACGGCCGGGGCGGCGATGGTTGACTCGGCGAGGATTCTGGGTCCGCCAGTGCCTCCGGCCTCGTGGGCGGCGGGGCCGGGGTAGGTGCCGGCCGGAGCGGCGGCGGCTGGGGCGTTGGCTCTTGCGGTGCTGGAGCCTCGGGGGCGGGGGCCTCGGGTGGTGGGGCCGGATGAGGTGCGGCGTGGATCGACGGTGCTTGCGGTGTCGACTTTGGCGGCTGGGGCGTCTCGTGGGGCGGCGTTGGGCGCGTCGATCCGATGAGCGGCGGCGGCCGGGGTGGCGCGGGTTCGGGTGGCGCCTGCGGTGGCGGCGGCCGCTGCGGCTCCGGTGAGCTGGGCGGTGGAGGCGGAGCGGGCGTGGGCTGGAGCGGCGGTGCCTGCGGTCCGGGGTCTTGGGGCGCCGGGGTGGTGGGCGGCGCGGCTGGGGGAGGGGAGGGGCTTGGCGCGGGTGGGGACGGTCGGGGTGGGCCGCCGGGGCGGCGGCGGGTTCGGGAGCGGGTTGCGAACGGGCGCGACTGGTCCGTCCAGGTTTGTCCGTCCCAGTAGCGTTCGCGGCCCATCCACTCTGGATCTGGGTACCACCCAGGTGGTGCGCTCACCGGAACCCTCCCGTCAGGATCAGCTCAAGGCTTGCGCACGTCGCGACTCAGCGTCAACGGAATGGTCACAGCTTGGGGGTGAAGGGGCGGCGGTGGGCGGGGTCGTCGGGGTCGGCGAGGCCGTGCAGGGCGGTCTCGACGAGCTCGATGCCCTCCAGGATGGCGACCAGGCGGGCGCCTTCGCGGCGGTAGGTCTCCAGGACGGCCTCCACGCCGTGCGGCGGGACGGCGTCCCCGAGATCGACGCGGGCGGTGCGGAAGCCCTCGCGGGCCGCCTCGACGGACGCGGCGACGTGCTGGCGGGCCATGCGGGCCAGGGCGATGGGGTAGCGGCGCAGGACGCCGTAGCGCCGGTACTCGGGCGGGACCAGCTCGAGCAGCCAGGCCATGGCGGTGTCCTCGAAGCGCTCGGTGCCCGGTGGGTGCACCTGCGAGGGCCAGCCGGGCGGAACGTAGGTGCTCACGCGGTCAGGATAACCCGCCTTCGAACCTATGTTCGATACAAATCGGACACGATTACTCCACGGGCGGGGTGCGGCGGATGCGGATCCTGCCGGAGTCCAGGTCGTCGCGGGAGGAGCCCGAGCCGGTCTGCTCGTGGTCGTCCTGGCGCATGATCTGCTGCCGCTCCTGCTCCTCGACCTTGACCTTCTTGGAGCCCTCGAACGCGGAGGCGAGGTCCTCGAACATGCCGCCGCCGAATCCGGCGCCGGTCTCGCCGTCGCCGCGAATCGCGCCCATCAGGGACGACCTGCCGGTCCCGTCGCGGGGCCATTCGACGATCTCCTGCTCGGCCGGCTCGGGGCGGTTGCCCATGGCGCGGCCCTTGACGCGCTTGCGGCGGCGAAAAGGTGACTTCACACACTCTCCAACGCGATGAGTGTCCAGATTGATCCCGGCGGACATTCAGGTCCCGAACGACCACCGGGTGGGAGAACCGGTGAAGTCTCCCTGGCGGAGCCCGAACGCCGTCTGTGGCCGCACCGCGACGGTCGCGTTCACCTCGGGGTCCAGGAAGTCAACACGATATCGGGTGGCGTACTTGGAGTTGACCAGGTCGATGAACCGTTGGAGGTCCTTTTGCTCGGTCAGGACCTCCGCGATCCCCTCGACGACGACCGGGTTCTCCGCCTCCTCGGTGGTCACCACCACCCGCGGGTTCGCCCGCAGGTTCACCATCTTGCGGGACGGAACGGCGCTGCTGAACAACAGCGCCTCACCGGACCAGGCTCCCCACACCGGCATGGCGTGGGGGCGTCCGTCCGGCCGGACCGTGCACAGCCAGAAGTTGCGCGCGGCCTTCAGCCGTTCCTCGGCCCAGGACCACGGAAGCAGGCCGCTTCCCTCATCCGGTCCCGCGATGCCGTAGCCGGGCATGTACGGACGTCCGGCGGTGGGCGCGTTGGCTGCCGTGGGCTCGGTGGGCTCCGGTTCCGCGGCGGCGCCGGAAGCCGACATGGCTTTCTCCCCTCGGTCGGGTCGTCCCTCGTCTGCTGTCCCCCGGCCCATCGTTTCAGACACCGGTGCCTCGTGGTGACGCTCGGTGGCTCGTTGGGAGCGGCTCGGCGCGGTAGCCTGCGGGACGTGCGTCTATCCCATGTCATCACGGCTCTGGAGGAGCTCTATCCGCCCGCGTGGGCGGAGTCCTGGGACGCCGTCGGCCTCGTCTGCGGCGACCCGGATCAGGAGGTCGGCCGGGTGCTGTTCGCGGTCGACCCGGTGGCCGCCGTGATCGACGAGGCGCTGGAGTGGCACGCCGACCTGGTGGTCACGCACCATCCGCTGCTGCTGCGCGGGGTGCACTCGGTCGCCGCGACCACGCCGAAGGGGCGGCTCCTCCACCGGATGATCACCAATGGGGTGGCGCTGCACACCGCGCACACCAATGCGGACCGGGCCGATCCCGGCGTCTCGGACGCGCTCGCGCGGGCGGTCGGCGTCACCGGTGAGCTGCGTCCGATGGTCCCCGCCGACGACGACTCGCGCCGCGGCCTGGGCCGGATCGGGGAGCTTGACGGGCCGGTCACGCTGCGGGAGTTCACCGGACGGGTGGCCGCCGGGCTGCCGTCCACCGCCTGGGGAGTGCGGGCGGCGGGCGACCCGGACCGCACCGTCCGCACCGTCGCCGTGTGCGGGGGCGCCGGCGACTCCCTGCTCGACACCGCGCGCGCCGCCGGTGTCGACGTCTACCTCACCGCCGACCTGCGGCATCACCCGGCGTCGGAGTTCGTCGAGCAGGGCGGGCCCGCCCTGGTGGACGCCGCGCACTGGGCGACCGAGTGGCCGTGGCTCGCCGACGCCGAGCGGCGTCTGGCGGCGGCCGCACCGGAAGCGGGCAAGTTGGAGACCCGGGTGTCCACGCTCGTCACCGACGCGTGGCGCCTCCACGACGAAGGAGCACTTTGAAAGCCGCACCGCAAGCCCAGCTTCGCCTGCTCGACCTGCAGGAGCTCGACGCCTCGCTGGACCGGCTGGCCCACCGCCGCCGCACCCTTCCCGAGCTGGCGGAGATCGAGCGGCTGGAGGGACGCCTGACCGAGCTGCGCGACGCGATCGTGTCGGCCGAGACCGAGGTCGGCGACCTGCAGCGGGAGCAGAAGAAGGCCGAGCAGGACGTCGACCAGGTCCGCACCCGCGCCGACCGCGACCAGAAGCGGCTCGACTCCGGGCAGGTGACGTCCGCCAAGGACCTCAGCAGCCTGCAGGCGGAGATCGAGTCGCTGCAGCGCCGCCAGTCCGACCTGGAGGAGGTCGTGCTGGAGATCATGGAGCGTTCTGAGGAGGCGGAGGGCAGGGTCGCCGCGCTGCGCGCCGACAAGTCCGCCGCGCAGGACGAGCTGACCGCGCTCGCCGAGCGCCGCGACGCCGCCCGCAAGGAGATCGACGAGGAGTCGGGGACGACGAGCGCCGCGCGCACGGCCGTCGCCAAGGACGTCCCGGACGAGCTGCTCGCCCTCTACGAGAAGCTGCGCGGCCAGTTCGGCGGCGTCGGCGCGGCCAAGCTGTTCCGCGGCGCCTGCCAGGGCTGCCATCTGGCGCTCAACACCGTCGACCTGAACACGATCCGGGCCGCCGCCGAGGACGAGGTCATCCGCTGCGAGGAATGCCGGCGGATCCTGATCCGCACCCCCGAGTCGGGCCTGTGAACGCGGTTGCCGCGGGGCGTGGGGGGTCGTCCCCTCACAGGGGCGCGGGCGCGGGCCGGAAGCTGGTCGTCGAGGCGGACGGGGGGTCGCGCGGCAACCCCGGCCCGGCCGGGTACGGGGCCCTCGTTCGCGACGCGCTGACCGGGGAGGTTCTCGCGGAGGTCGCCGAGTCGATCGGGCACGCCACCAACAATGTGGCGGAGTACCGGGGCCTGATCGCCGGGCTGACCGCCGCGTCCGAGATCGACCCGTCCGCCCGCGTCGAGGTCCGGATGGACTCCAAGCTCGTCGTGGAGCAGATGTCCGGACGCTGGAAGATCAAGCATCCGGACATGATCCCGCTGGCGCTGCGGGCCCGGGAGCTGGCGGAGGATCTGGGCCCGGTCTCCTACGGCTGGATTCCGCGCAACCGCAACGCGCACGCCGACCGGCTCGCCAACGAGGCCATGGACGCCGCCGCCCGCGGCGAGCACTGGGTCCGCAAGGTGGAGGAGACGCCGGGGGAGCCGGAGCCGCCGCCGTCCGGCTGGGTGCCCCCGTCGTCCACCCCGTTGACCACGGTCCTGCTGCGGCACGGTGAGACGCCGCTGTCGGCCGAGAAGCGCTTCGCCGGGACGGGCGACGTCCCCCTCACCGCGAACGGCCTCGCCCAGGCCCGCGCCGCGGCCCTCGCCCTCAAGGACCGCGGGCTCGACGCGATCGTCACCTCGCCGCTCGCGCGCTGCCGCGACACGGCCGCCGAGGTCGCCGCCGTGACCGGGCTGGACGTCCGCGTCGAGGACGGCTTCCGCGAGACCGACTTCGGCGATTGGGAGGGGCTCACGTTCGCGGAGGCGGGCAAGGGCTGGCCCGCCGAACTCAAGGCGTGGCTGGCCGACCCCGAGACCGCGCCGCCGGGCGGGGAGAGCTTCGCCCACGTCTCCCGCCGCGTCCGCACGGCCCTGGACAAGCTGAAGGTCCGCCACCGCGAGCAGACGGTGCTGGTCGTCTCGCACGTCACGCCCATCAAGCTGCTGGTCAGGGACGCGCTCGGCGCACCGATGTCGTCCGTTTACCGGATGCACCTGAACGTGTCGGCGCTCTCGTCCATCGACTGGTACGCCGACGGCCCCGCGACCCTGCGCTTCTTCAACGACACCCACCATCTTCCGGCCTGACCGCAACCGGTCTTCCGTAGCCGCCCGCGGCGGCCTACCCTCCACGCAAGGCACCGTGACCTGGGGAGGGATCGTGACCACGAAGATCCTGCTGGACGAGTCGAGGCTCCCGAGCCGCTGGTACAACGTCATCCCCGACCTGCCCGCGCCGCCGCCCCCGCCCCTGCACCCGGGGACGCGTGAGCCGCTCGGGCCGGACGACCTAGCGCCGCTGTTCCCGATGGACCTCATCGCCCAGGAGGTCTCCGGTGACCGCTTCATCGACATCCCCGAGGAGGTCCGCGAGGTCTACCGGCTCTGGCGTCCGACGCCCCTCATCCGGGCGCACCGCCTCGAACGGGCCCTCGGCACGCCCGCCCGCATCTACGTCAAGTACGAGGGCGTCTCACCCGTCGGGTCCCACAAGCCGAACACGGCCGTGCCGCAGGCGTATTACAACGCGCGCCAGGGCGTCCGCCGCCTGACCACGGAGACGGGCGCCGGCCAGTGGGGGAGCGCCCTCGCGTTCGCGTGCGCCCAGTTCGCCCTGGAGTGCGAGATCTGGATGGTGCGCGCCTCCTACGACCAGAAGCCGTACCGCCGCTCGATGATGGAGCTGTACGGGGCGCGGGTGCACGCCAGCCCGTCGCCGCTGACCGCGTCCGGCGCGAAGATCCTCGCGGAGGACCCCGCCTCGCCCGGCTCCCTCGGCATGGCGATCAGCGAGGCCGTCGAGTCCGCGAGCCCGGACGACACCCGCTACGCCCTCGGGAGCGTCCTGAACCACGTCCTCATGCACCAGACGGTGATCGGCGAAGAGGCCCTCGAACAGCTCGCCCTCGCCGGAGACGTCCCCGACCTGATCGTCGGCTGCACCGGCGGCGGCTCCAACTTCGCCGGCCTGTTCTTCCCGTTCCTCCGCGAAAAGCTGCAGGGCCGCATGAACCCGGCCATCCGGGCCGTGGAACCCGAAGCGTGCCCGTCCTTCACCCGCGGCCACTACGCCTACGACTTCGGCGACACCGCCGGCTTCACGCCGCTTCTCAAGATGCACACCCTCGGGCACGACTTCGTCCCGGACCCCATCCACGCGGGCGGCCTCCGCTACCACGGCATGGCCCCGCTGCTGTCCCACATGTACGACCTCGACATCTTCGAAGCCGAGGCCAAACCCCAGCGCGAGTGCTTCGAGGCCGGCGTCCTGTTCGCCCGCACCGAGGGCATCGTCCCGGCCCCCGAACCCACCCACGCTCTGGCCGCGGCCATCGCGGAGGCCCGCCGCTGCGCCGAGACCGGCGAACCCAAGGTCATCCTCACCGCCCTCTGCGGCCACGGCCACCTGGACATGGCCGCCTACGACCGCTACCTCTCCGGCCAGATGGAGGACCACACCCTCCCCCAGTCCCGCCTGGACGAGGCCATGACCACGCTCCCCTGAGCCGGGAACAACACGGGACCCGCTATCGTCTATGTACGGCGGACGAGTCGGCCGGACGGCCGCGTCGGGGAGCGATCCCCGTCGAGGAAAGTCCGGGCTCCACAGGGCAGGGTGGTCGGTAACGCCGACCCGGGGTGACCCGCGGGACAGTGCCACAGAAAGCAGACCGCCACCGGTCCGCCGGTGGTAAGGGTGAAACGGTGAGGTAAGAGCTCACCAGCGCCCACGGTGACGTGGGCGGCTCGGTAAACCCCACCCGGAGCAAGGTCAAGAAGGGGCCCCGCAAGAGGCCCCGCGCAGGCGCCCGAGGGCGGCCCGCCCGAGCCTGCGGGTAGACCGCTGGAGGCCGCCGGCAACGGCGGCCCGAGATGGATGGCCGTCACCCGCCGCCCCTCGCAGGGCGGCGGGCACAGAACCCGGCTTACAGGCCGGCTCGTCCGCCCCTTCCTAGGATTCGAGCCAGGGGAGGGTGAACCGGGTGAAGACGATGCCGCCCGTCGAGCCGATCTCGTAGAGGGCGCCGACGGATCCGTCGGCGAGGACGGCCATGGTGGAGTAGCCGGCGGTTCCGGGTTTGATCAGTGCCGCGCGGGGCCAGCTCGCGCCGTCGTCGCGGCTGACGCGGACGGTGAGGTCGGTGCGGTCGTCCGCGGCGTTGTTGCTGTGCAGGGCGACGTTCGTCAGGGACGGAGTACCTGGGGTGGGGCGCAGGTAGGAGATCTCGTCGCCGTTGCAGCGAGGGTCGATGAGGCCGCTGTTCCAGGCGGTTCCGAAGGCGGCGGTCACGTCGGGGGCGGTGGCGTACCAGCGGTCGCCGCCGCCGTTGGAGCGCATGTTCTGGGCGATCCGGCCGGTGGAGCGCTGGACGGCCTTGCTCTCGTTGACGCCGGTCCCGGCGGACGTCCCGTTGTGCCAGGTCGCGCCGTGGTCGTCGGAGTAGATGTTGGACGCGTGGTCAACGCCTCCGTCCTTGTAGACGATCGGCTGGACGAGGCGGCCGGAGGCGAGCTGGACGCCGTGGCCGGACGAGGCGAACATGCCCGCCCAGGCGGGCTTGCGGACCTGCGGGTTGAGGTCGACCGGTGAACTCCACGTGGCGCCGTCGTCGGTCGAGGTGACGTAGCGGATGTGGGTGTTGTCCGGTGCCGTCGGTGACGTGTCGCCCGGGGTGGAGCCGTGGTAGCCGACGCCGGGCCTGGGGGAGTAGGTGAAGAAGCAGAAGATCTTGCCCGTCTCGCGGTCGACGAGGAGGCTGGGGTCGCCGTAGCCCTGGGAGGTCGTCGAGGGCTTCGCGATGATCTTCGGGTGGGAGAACGTGGCGCCGCCGTCGGTGCTGCGGGCCATCGCTATCTGGATGTTGTTGGTGCCGCCGCCGAGGTCGTAGGCGCCGTCCACGCGGGCGTCCATGACGGCGACGACCGTGCCGCTGTTCGTGGCGGCGAGGGCCGGGATGCGGACGGACCTGGCGGCCTTGCCGAGCCCGTCGATGACCGTGGACGTGGTCAGGACGGTCTGGGCGTTCATGCCGGGTTCGCCGGAGTCCAGTCCGCAGCCGGACGTGCCGGAGAGGGCGTCGCTCCAGGAGCCCGATGAGACGTTGAAGGTGTAGGGGGTGCCGTCCGGGACCGTCCAGTAGAAGCCGTTGTGGCCGGAGCGGGCGGGGACGGTGACGGTCCAGGGGGAGCCGCGGCGTCCGGGCCAGGCGACGGTGAACGTACGGGATGCGTCGGAGCGGTTGTCCAGGATGAGGCGTAGCCGGTGTGGGCTGCCGCAGTCCATGGTGGCGCGCGCGCTGAGCGCGTTCGAGCAGTTGAGTGTGCCGGTGTCGGTCTGGTCGAAGCCCTGCGGGGTGGTCGTGCGGAACGTGTAGGCGGTGCCGGACGGTCTGGTGAAGTGGAAGTGGGCGCTGTCGCCGGCGGCGGCGCGGGCGGACCAGGAGCCGACGCCGGGCCAGGTCAGGGTGAACGTGGTGGCGGAGGAGGTCTGGTTGACCACGGTCTCTTGGATTCGGCTGGACGTGCAGTCCGTCGTGACGACGGCGGACTGGCCTGCGGCATGGGCCGGGACGGCGGTCACCGACGCGAGGAGGGTGATCGCGGCGACCGTGGCGGCGCGGACGGGGGTGGACGCGGGCATGGCCTCACCTTTCGATCGGACATAGGATGTAGGATGTCCGTCGTGGGATGAAGCTAGGCGCGGTCGCGGGGGCCGTCAAGCCCCTGCCGTCAGATTCCGGGACCGGCGCCGTCGCGGGCCCCGTCGAGGCGGACGCGGATCCCGCGGAAGTGCGCGGCCATCGCCGTGGCGGCCGCCTCGCGGTCGCCGGCGCGCAGCGCCTCGTAGATGTCGCGGTGCCGCTGGGCGACGTCGGCGGCCTCCTGCTCGACGGGCGCGAGGTCGTGCTGCAGCGTCCGGTACACGTCCCAGAACGCGCCGAGGAGCTGGTTGACGATCGGGTTGGCGAGCGGCTTGTAGAGCAGCTCGTGGAACATCCGGTCGGTCTCCGGGGTGACGAGACCGGCCTCGGCCTCGGCGTCCATCCGGCGCATGATCTCGTCCAGCTCGGTGTCGCCGTTGGCGAGGCCGCGGTCGATGACCTGGTCGATGAGGCCGCGTTCGAGGACCTCGCGGACGTCCACCAGGTGCGCGAGGTCGTCGCGGCCCTGCCGCTTGGACATGCGGGCGTGGAAGGTCAGCTCGTCGACCAGCGCGCTGAGCGACATGGTCCCGACGTACATGCCGAAACCATGCCGGATCTCTACGATGCCGACGGCCTGGAGGGCCTTGAGGGCCTCGCGCAGCGAGTTGCGGCTGACGTCGAGCTCGTCCACCAGCTCGAACTCGGTGGGCATCGGGTCGCCCACCGCGAGGCCGCGCTCAAGGATCAGCTGCTTGACCCGCTGCTGCACCTCCTCGGTCCGGCTGCTGCGGCCGCGCAACGCACGTCCCCGCGTCCGAGCTGCGGTCATCGGTTCACGCTCCCCATCCCCGCCGGATCGTCTCCGCCGGATCTCCCTGCCGGATTCGTTCTGCCGGATTTCGTCGCCGCCCGGCACTTGACCCCGCCGAATGCTGACGCCTACGGTACACCGACGAACGACGTTGGATGTCCTACCTCCCCTCCGACCTGCATCGCACTACCCTGCAACCCCCATCCCTCCCCACCTCAGGAGACGACGTGACCGATCTCCAGCCCGGTCGCGGCCTGCATCGCCGCGACTTCCTGCGCTACACCGGACTGCTCGGCGCGGCCGCGACGATCACCGCCGGCCTGGCCGCGTGCGGCGGCCCCTCCTCCACCGGATCCGGCGGAGACACCGACACCATCCAGGCCGCGCTCGCCTACGCCCTGTCGGGCGGCTTCGACCCGATGACGGCCTCCAGCGCCGTCGCCGTTGCCGCCAACCTCCACGTCCTGGAGTCCCTGGTCGACCTCGACCCCATCACCCGGCAGCCCTACAACGCGCTCGCCAAGGAGGACCCCGCCAAGGTGGACGACACCACCTACCGGGTCACGCTCCGCGACGGCGCCGAGTTCCACGACGGCTCCGCCGTCACCGCCGACGACGTCGTCTTCAGCTTCGAACGCGTCCTGGACCCGGAGAACGCGTCGCTGTTCATCCAGTTCCTGCCGTTCCTGGACGGCGTGAAGAAGGTCGACGCGGCCACCGTCGAGTTCAAGCTCAAGTACCCGTTCGCGCTGTTCTCCGAGCGGCTGTCGGTCGTGAAGGTCGTGCCGAAGAAGGCCGTGGAGGCCGACCAGAAGAAGTTCGACGCGCTGCCGGTCGGCTCCGGCCCGTTCAAGCTGGCCTCCGCGTCCGCCACCGACGGGCTGACGTTCGCCAAGGCCGACGCCTACAACGGCCCGCGGCCCGCGAAGGTCGCCAAGATGACGTGGCTGCTGCTGTCCGAGCCGTCCACCCGCGTCACCGCGCTCCAGTCGGGCCGCGCCCAGGCGATCGAGGCCGTCCCGTACCTGAACGCCTCCGGGCTGTCGAAGGATGCGGCGGTCCAGTCGGTGCAGAGCTTCGGCCTGCTGTTCCTCATGTTCAACTGCAAAGAGAAGCCGTTCGACGACGTGCGGGTCCGGCAGGCCCTGCACTACGGGCTCGACACAGAAAAGCTCATCAAGACGGCGATGCTGGGCAACGCCGCCGCGGCGACCAGCTTCCTGCCCGCGGGGCACCCCGACTACGTCAAGGCGTCCACCGTCTACGGCCACGACCCCGCCAAGGCCAAGAAGCTGCTGTCGGACGCGGGCGTCAGCGGCCTCAAGGTCGAACTCGTCACCACCGACACCGACTTCGTCAAGGACTGCGCGCCGCTGATCAAGCAGAGCTGGGACGCGATCGGGGTCGCCACCACGCTCAACGTGGGCCAGTCCGGCGGGCAGTACTCCAACCGCATCGACACCGGCAAGTACCAGGTCATGGCCGCCCCCGGCGACCCGTCGGTGTTCGGCAACGACTGCGACCTGCTCATGCGCTGGTTCTACGTCGGGACCTGGCCGGAGAACCGCAGCTACAACTCCGGCACCGCCGAGGCGAAGAAGGTCGTCAGCCTGCTGGACGAGGCGGCGCGCCAGACCGACGCCGCCGCGCGCCAGGAGCTGTGGCGCCAGGCCATCGACATCGTCGCCGAGCAGGCCGCGCTGTACCCGATCTTCCACCGCAAGCTCGTCACCGGATGGAAGCGCGAGGCACTGCCCGGATTCCGGCCGATGTCGACCACGGGACTGTCGTTCCTGAACGTCGGCCGCGCCTGACCCGGCCCGGCCGCCGCCGCACCCACGACGGAACGGACACCCTCCATGGCAACGATCCTGCGCATGACGGCGGGACGGCTGCTGACCCTCGTACCGATGGTGCTGGGGATCACGCTGTTCGTCTTCGTCGTGCTGCGCTTCTCACCCAACGACCCCGCCTACAACGCGCTCGGCGAGGGCGCCACACC
Organism: Spirillospora sp. NPDC048819; assembly: GCF_040650055.1. Classification (NCBI taxonomy): domain Bacteria; kingdom Bacillati; phylum Actinomycetota; class Actinomycetes; order Streptosporangiales; family Thermomonosporaceae; genus Spirillospora; species Spirillospora sp. NPDC048819. The sequence continues at coordinate 89,406 of NZ_JBEZGN010000015.1, forward strand.
CGAGGCGCGGCACGCCTACGCGGTCGAGCACGGTCTCACCGACCCGCTGCCCGTCCGCTACGTCCGGTTCCTCGGTGACCTGGCGCGCGGCGACCTCGGGGTGACCGCGCCGCCGAGCCGGTCGGTCACCGACGCGATCGGGACGGCGTTCCCGCTCACCCTCCAGCTCACCGTGCTGGCGGTGCTGGGCGGCGTGCTGTTCGCGATGGTCCTCGGAGTCACCGCGGCGCTGTTCCGGGATCGGTGGCCGGACCAGGCCATCCGGGTGTTGTCCATGGCGGGCGTCGCGATGCCCTCGTTCTGGCTCGGCATCCTGCTGATCCAGCAGTTCGCGGTACGGCTCGGCTGGTTCCCGGCCGGCGGGTACGTCAACCCGGCCGACTCGGTGGGCGGCTGGATGCGCAGCCTCACCCTGCCCGCGATCGCGATCGCGTTCCCGGTGGGGTCGCTGCTCGCCCGGGTGGTGCGCACGGCGATGGTCGAGGAACTCGACCGCGACTACGTGCGCACCGCCGTCGGGGCCGGGCTGCCGCGCGTGGTGGTGGTCGGGCGCAACGTCCTGCGCAACGCGCTGATCACCCCGCTGACCGTCCTCGGCCTGCAGATCGGCTACCTGCTGAGCGGCGCCGTCGTGGTCGAGGCGATCTTCGGGCTGCCCGGCCTCGGCACCCTGATCATGCAGGGCGTCACGGCGGGCGACCCGGCCCTCGTGCAGGGCGTGGTGATCGGCATCGCGCTGACGTTCCTGGTGGTCAACCTGCTGGTGGACGTGCTGTACCTGTTCGCGAACCCGCGGTTGAGGGGAGCCACCCGATGAACGCGACACCGCGACCGGCGACGCGTGCGCTGCGACGGCTGGGGCCGGCCTCCAGGATCGCGCTCGGCGTGCTGCTGGCGATCGTCGTGGCCGGGCTCGCCGCGCCGCTGATCGCCCAGCACGACCCGCTGACCACCGGGGCCGCCGGGCAGGCCCCGTCCGGCGAGCACTGGTTCGGCACCGACCGGGTCGGGCGGGACGTGTTCGCCCGCGTCCTGTACGGGGCGCGCTGGTCCCTGGCCATCGGACTCGGCGCGACTCTGCTCGCCCTCGCGGCCGGGGCGCTGCTCGGCTCCGTCGCCGCCACCACGCACCGGGTCGTCGACGAGATCGTGATGCGCTGCCTCGACGTGATCATGGCGTTCCCGGCGGTCGCGCTGGCCGCGGTGCTGGTCACCGTGTTCGGCAAGAGCCTGCCGGTGCTGATCTGCACGATCGCGTTCCTGTACACCCCGCAGATCGCCCGGGTGGTGCGGGCGAACGTGCTATCCCAGTACGGCGAGGACTACGTCGCGGCGGAACGCGTCATCGGCGCCGGACGCGGCCATATCCTGCGCCGCCACGTCGTGGTCAACTGCGCGGCGCCGATCCTGGTCTTCTGCACGATCGTCGTCGCCAACGCGATCGTGTTCGAGGCGAGCCTGTCGTTCATCGGCGCGGGCGTCCAGGACCCCGACCCGTCCTGGGGCAGCGTCATCGCCTACGGCAAGTCGCTGGTGCTGGCGGGCGGCTGGTGGGCCACGTTCTTCCCCGGCCTGTTCATCCTCGTCACGGTGCTGGTGCTGAACGTCCTGTCCGAGGGCGTCTCGGACGCCTGGGCCGCGCCCGCGGCCCGCACCGAAGCCGAAGCGGAGGCGGAAGCCGCCGAAGCCGACATGGTTCCCACGGTCGGCGCCGCCCGCACCGATGCCGGCGGCGACCGGCCGGTGGCGGGGGCCTCCGCGTCGACGGGGGCCGACGCCGACCTGCGGGAGGCGGGCCTGCGGCTCGCGGAACTGGCCCGTCCGCTCCCCGAGGGCGAGCCGCTGCTCCGCGTCGAGGACCTCACCATCGGATTCCCCGACCGCTACGGCGACCTGAGCGTGGTCGACGGGGTCTCGATCGACGTGCGGCCCGGCGAGGTGGTCGGGCTGGTCGGTGAGAGCGGCTGCGGCAAGAGCCTCACCAGCCTGGCGATCATGGGGCTTGAGCCGCGGGGCGCGCGGATCGGCGGCCGGCTGCTGTTCGACGGCCGCGACCTGCACGGCATGCCCGCCGGCGAGCGGCGCCGGCTGCTCGGCCACGAGATGGCGATGATCTACCAGGACGCGCTGTCGTCGCTGAACCCGGCGATGACGATCCGCGCGCAGCTCCGCCAGCTCACCCGGCGCGGCGGCACCCGCACCCCCGCGGAGCTGCTCGACCTCGTCGGCCTCGACCCGGACCGGACGCTGCGCAGCTACCCGCACGAGCTGTCGGGCGGGCAGCGGCAGCGGGTGCTGATCGCGATGGCGCTGTCTCGGGACCCGCGGCTCGTCGTGGCGGACGAGCCGACCACCGCCCTCGACGTCACCGTCCAGGCGGCGGTCATGCGGCTGCTGCTCCGGCTCCGCGCCGAACTCGGCTTCGCGCTGATCCTCGTCTCGCACGATCTCGCGCTGGTCGCCGACGTCACCGACCGGGTGGTGGTGATGTACGGCGGGCAGGTCGCGGAGGCGGGCGTCACCTCCGATCTGGTCGCCGCGTCCCGGCACCACTACGCGCGCGGGCTTCTCGGCGCCGTCCTGTCGCTGGAGGCGGCCGGTGGCCGGCCCGAGCAGATCCCCGGCGTGGTGCCGTCGCCGACGCGCTTCCCGGCGGGCTGCCGGTTCGCCGACCGCTGCGCCGCCGCGACCGGGCTGTGCGCGGCGACCCGCCCGGCGGCGACCGGCGATCCGCACCGGCACGCGTTCGCCTGCCATCACCCGATCGGCGGATCCGCCGATCCGTCCGGCCACGTTTCGGCGAAGGCGGGAGAATCACGATGAACACCCCGGTCATGGAACTGCGCGACGTGCACGTCCGGCTGCCCGTCCGCACCGGGAACCCGCTGCGCCGCGCCGCCGTGCACGCGCTGACCGGCGCCGACCTCGCCGTCGGGCGCGGCGAGACGGTCGGGATCGTCGGCGAGTCCGGGTGCGGCAAGTCCACGCTCGCGAAGGTTCTCGTCGGACTGACCCGGCCCACCTCCGGCACGGTGCTGTTCGAGGGCGGTGATCTCGGCGCGCTCCGCCGCCGCGATCGGGCCGTCCGGATCGGCGCGTCCGTCGGGATGGTCTTCCAGGATCCCGCGACCGCCCTCAACCGGCGGCTGCCGGTCCGTGCCATCCTGCGCGACCCCCTCGACGTGCACCGCCGGGGCACCCCGGCCGAGCGCGACGACCGGGTCCGGGAACTGATGACGCTCGTCGGGCTGCCGGCCCAGCTCGCCGCCGCGCTGCCCGGGCAGCTGTCGGGCGGGCAGCGGCAGCGCGTCGCGATCGCCCGCGCGCTGGCGCTGGAACCGGCGCTGCTCGTCGCGGACGAGCCGACCTCGGCCCTCGACGTGTCGGTCCGGGCGCAGATCCTCAACCTGATGCTCGACCTGAAGGACCGGCTCGGGCTGTCCATGGTGTTCGTCTCGCACGACATCCAGACGGTCCGCCGCATGTCCGACCGGGTGATCACCATGTATCTCGGCCGGATCGTCGAGGAGGCCCCGGCCGCCGCGGTGGCCCGCGGCGATACGCGCCACCCCTACACGCGGGCGCTGCTGTCCGCGACGCCCAGCCTGCTCGACCCGATGGAACCGATCCGGCTGGACGGGCCCGTCCCGTCGGCCGTCGACCCGCCCAGCGGATGCCCGTTCCGCACCCGCTGCTGGCGCGCCACCGCCGAATGCGCCGCCGCCATGCCCGACGCCACGCCGGCGTCCGGCACCGGGCACCTGTACCGGTGCCTGCATCCCGTCACCGACCCGTCCGATCTCGCTCTTTCCACCGTTTCCCAGGAGATTCCGTGACCCCCGCTCCCACCGGCCCCGTGATGTCCTCCGGACCTGCCGCCGCGCCGGGCGGGTCCGGCCGGCTCACCGGGGTCGTGCCGCCCGTCTGCACTCCGCTGACCCCCGGCCTTCAGGTGGACGTCCCGTCCCTCGAACGGCTCGTCGACCATCTCGTCGGCGCCGGCGCGGACGCGCTGTTCGTCCTCGGCTCGACCAGCGAGGTCGCGTTCCTGCCGGACGCGCACCGGCGCACCGTCCTGGAGACCGTGGTCAAGCACGTGGCGGGGGAGGTGCCCGTGCTCGGCGGGGCCATCGACATGACCACGCTGCGGGTGATCGAGCACGCCCGGGTCGCGGCCGACGTCGGCTGCGACGGTGTCGTGGCGACCGCGCCGTTCTACACCCGCACCCACCCGGTGGAGATCGAGGGGCATCTGCGCCAGGTCGCCGCCGCCGTCCCGGTGCCCGTCTACGCCTATGACCTGCCGGTGTCGGTGCACTCCAAGCTGGACGGCGACATGCTGCTGCGGCTCGCGGGCGAGGGCGTGCTGGCCGGCGTGAAGGACTCCAGCGGCGACGACGGCGGTCTCCGCACCCTGATGATCGCGTTGCGGGACGCCGGCGCGGCGGCCTTCAGCGTCCTCACCGGCTCCGAGCTGACCGTGGACGCGGCGTTCGCCATGGGCGTGCACGGCGTCGTCCCGGGCCTCGGCAACGTCGACCCGGCCGGCTACGTCCGGCTCTACCGGCACTGCCTGGCCGGGCGCTGGGAGGAGGCCCGCGCCGAGCAGGAACGGCTGCTGCGCCTGTTCGACATCGTCAACGCGGGCGCCGCCGGCCGGATGGGGCGCGGCTCGTCCGCGCTCGGCTCGTTCAAGACGGCCCTGCACCTGCTCGGCGTCATCGACTGCCCGGTGACGGCCCCGCCGCAGATTCAGCTCGACGCGGCGGAGACCGGCCGTGTCCGCGCGCTCCTCACCGCCGCCGGACTGCTGTGACCGCCCCCGGCACGCCCGGCCGCGGCCGCCCGTCCGGCACGCGCCCGCATGTCTCGCCCCGCGCCGAGACCTCCGGGCCCGGGCGACCCCGGGACACGGACGTGTACGCGGCCCTCGACATCGGCGGGACGAAGATCGCCGCGGCGCTGGTGGACGCCGATGGAACGGTCCTGCGGCGGGAGAGGACGCCGACGCCGGCCGGGGGCGGGGCCGCGGTGCTCGCCTCCGCGGCCCGCATGCTGGACGGTCTCGGCGACGCCCCCATCCGGGCCCTCGGCGTCGGCGCGCCCGGCGTCGTCGACCAGGACACCGGACGCGTCGTCTCCGCCACCGACGTGCTGCCCGGCTGGTCCGGCACACCCGTCCGGGACGTCCTCGCCGACCTCACCGGGCTGCCCGTAACGGTGGTCAACGACGTTCGCGCCATGGCCTACGGCGAGGCGCAGGCCGGTGCGGGGGCCGGCCTGCACCGCGTCCTGCACGTCTCGGTGGGAACGGGCGTCGGCGGCGCACTGACCACCCTCGGCCGCCTCGAACACGGAGCGCACGGCACCGCCGGAGAGATCGCGCACCTGCTCGTCTCCGAACGGGGGCCGGTGCCGTGCGGCTGCGGCCGGCGCGACCATCTGGAGGCCGTCGCCTCCGGCCCGGCCATCGCGGCCACCGGCGACGCCCCCCGCGCCGGTTCCCTGCTGGGACGCGCCCTGGCGGGGCTGCTCGCCGTCCTGGACCCGGACGCCGTCGTCATCGGCGGCGGCGTCGCGCAGATCGGCGCGCCGTTCCTGGATGCGGTCATCGCGGCGTTCAGGGCCGAGGCGCTGCCGCCGCTGCGCGGGACGCCGGTGGTTCCGGCCCGGCTGGGCACGGACGCGCCGCTCGTGGGCGCGGCCCTGCTGGCGATGACTCTCACGGCCCGGGGGAGCGGCCGATGACCTCCGAGTCCTTCGCCGCGGCGGTCGCCGGGCGGCTGATCGTGTCGTGCCAGGCGGGGGAGGGGCATCCGCTGCGCGACACCGCCGCGCTCGTCCGGATGGCGCGCGCCGCGGTCGGCGGCGGCGCCGCCGCGATCCGCTGCGGCGGGGTCGGCGGCGTCGCCGACGTGGCCGCCGTCGCCGCCGACGTGGACGTCCCCGTCGTCGGCCTGACCAAGGACGGGACGGGCGGGGTGTTCATCACGCCCACGGTCGCGGCGGCCCGCGCCGTCGCCGGGGCCGGGGCGCGGGTCGTGGCCGCGGACGCCACGTCACGTCCACGACCGGACGGCCGCCCGCTCACCGCGTCGATCGACGCCGTGCACGACGCCGGGGCCCTGTTCATGGCGGACGTGTCGACGCTGGAGGAGGGCATCGCCGCGGCCGAGGCCGGGGCCGACGCCGTCGCCACCACCCTCGCCGGCTACACCGTCCCCGGACCGCCGCCGGAGGGCCCCGACCTGGACCTCGTCCGCGCGTTGCGCGCCGCGCTCCCGGACGCGCTGATCGTCGCCGAGGGCCGCTACCACTCGCCCGCGTCGGCGGCGTCCGCGATCGAGGCGGGCGCCACCTGCGTGGTGGTCGGCACCGCGATCACCGACCCTCAATGGATCACCTCGCGGTTCGCCGCCGCCGTGACACCGTCCTGACCGGGGGGACCGTCCTGGCCGGGGGTGAGGAGGGTGCGCAGGTCGGCGGCGGCCCGGCGGGCGGCCCGCCCCGCCGTCGCCGACACGCCGCCGAGGCCGAAGAAGCCGTGGTTGAGCGTGGGCCATTCGCGGTGGATCACCGGGACGCCGGCGGCGCGCAGGGCCTCCGCATAGGCGTTGCCCTCGTCGCGCAGCGGGTCGAAGCCGGCCGTGTGGACGACCGCCGGAGCGACACCCGCGAGGTCCGGTGCGCGCAACGGCGAGACGTACCAGTCCTCTCCACGGCCGGGCGGGTCGTAGAGCCGGGCGAACCAGCGCATGGCTTCGAGCGTGAGGCCGTATCCCTCCGCCCGTTCGTCCCGGGACGGGTACCGGGCGTTCACGGCGGGGTCGGCGTAGCCGCCCGCGACGTCGGTGACCGGCACGATGAGGAGCTGGGCGGCGAGCGGGATCCCCCGGTCGCGGCACGCGATGGCGACGGACGCGGCGAGCTGGCCTCCCGCACTGTCACCGGCGACGGCCGTCCGCCCGGCGGACGTCCCGGCGACGTGGACCGTCGCGGCCAGGCAGTCGTCGAAGGCCGCGGGGCACGGGTGCTCGGGGGCCAGCCGGTACTCGACGCCGACGACGGTCGAGCCGGTCTCCACGGCGAGCCGGCGCATGTGCTGGAGGTGCGTGCGCAGGTCCCCGGCGACCCACCCGCCACCGTGGAAGAACATGATCGTGGCGTCGGTGAACCTCGTCGCGGGCTCGAACACCCGGGCGGTGACGGGACCCCCGGCGGTCTCCAGGACGATGTCGTGTTCCGCGGCCGGGACCGGCGGGTCCGTGAGCAGCGCGCGCGACCGCTCGTTGACGGCGAGCGCGTGGATCCGGGCACCTGCGACCGAGGTGTCCGCGGCCGTCGGGTCCAGGCCGCGCCGCCGCATCCACTCGGCGACGTCGGGATCGAAGCTTGCAGCCACGCGGTGCCTCCCACTTCAGGATGTAGGACATCCTATGTGGCTCGCTCGGTCGCCGTGGTGGGGCATGCAACTCACATGCTTCGGGTCACACGACACAGAGCGGGCGAAACAGGGCGCTTACCGTTCTGGTAAGAGCCGATCGCCTCGATCGGGCGTCGGCGGCGGGGCCGGGTGCTGGGCCCCGTGGAGAGGAGCGCTGATGATCACCATCATGTTCGTGGCCCTCGTCCTCGCAGGGGCGCTGGGGTCCCTGGCCTACCTGTGGGACTTCTCGCGCGCCAGCCGGCGCGACGCGCTGTTCCTTCCGGCGTCCGACCGGCGTGCGCGGCGGGCGCGCCGGGTGACGGGGATGTACGTGCGGGACTACGCGCGGCGTGAGGACGAACTCGTGAGCCGCTGACACACCGGCGCGTGGGCCGTCCTGGCGGGGGGACGGCCCACGCTTGGCTCAGCCGACGGTCCGGGGCCGCGGGGCCTCGTCCGGGACCGGCATGAAGACGCCCTTGGCCCGGTCGAGGATCTCGACGTTGGCGGACTGCAGGTCCAGGTAGAGGCCCACCAGCTCGATCTCGCCGGACTCGACCCGCTCCCGGAGCCACGGGTAGGTGAGCAGGTTGTCGAGCTGCTGCATCACGTTGATCTTGCAGAGGCGGGTGAGGGGCGGCTCGTCCTCGCCGGACGGGTCGGTGGCGAGGAAGCGGGCGAGGCTGTGGTTGCCGTGCTTGAGCCACCGGGACAGCCCGGCCAGATGCTCGACCTCGGCGCCGCCCGCGAGGAGCGCGGCCATCGCGCCGCAGCTGGAGTGGCCGCAGACCGTGATCGTCCGGATGTCGAGGACGTTGGTGGCGTACTCGACGGTGGCGGCGACCGAGTCGTCGCGGGTGCGGGAGCCGTGCCGCGGGACGAGGGCGCCGACGTTGCGGTTGATGAACAGGTCGCCGGGCCCGCTGGCGGTGATGATGTTGGGCACGATGCGCGAGTCCACGCACGTGATGAACAGGTGCTGGGGTTTCTGCTCCATGGCCAGCTCGGCCATGATCGGCCGGACGAGCCGGGCGGTGCGGCCGTGGTATTCGCGGACGCCGTTCAGCAGCACCGCGGCGGGGGACACCTCGGGTGCGTCGAGTTCCTCCTCGGAACGCCGTCGACGATTCGCCCAAGGCGCCCACCATCGGGCAGTCGGGGGCGTTTTACGCGGCGAAGACATATCACCTGTCACCGCTCTTTCATACCAAGCCTCGTGAACCTCGTCGATGTCGACCCTCCCCCCTTGGCGTTCGTGGGCCAGCCGCCACTGGTGGATGGCGTCGAACGCGGCGTGGTCCACGAAGTCGACGTTGAGGTCGAGGTCGACGTGGGAACCGGCCGGGACGTCCTGCAGGAGCCGCGTGACCTTCGGAACGCCGAGGAAGGTCAGTGTGCCCTCCACGACCACGTGGGTGCGGGTCGGGACCGGGCCGTCCTCCGGTTCGGGGACGAGGTGCTCGGCGCGCACCGACAGCCGGGTCAGCCGCCGCAGCGCCAGCACCCCCATGATCCCGATGCCGAGCAGCACGCCCTCACCGAGGCCGAGGACGACCACGCCGCCGAGCGTGCCGAAGTAGGCGGGCGCTTCGCGGTGGTGACGGAGATCACGGATGCGGGCGATGTCGATGAGCCGCACGCCCAGCACGACCAGCAGCGCCGCGAGGGCCGGCAGCGGAACCTGCTCGATCGCGGGGCCGCACGACAGCGCCAGCACGAGGACCCACACGCCGTGCAGGACGGTGGACGCCCGGGACCGCGCACCCGCCTCCACGTTGGCCGTGCTGCGGACGATCACGCCCGCGATCGGCAGCCCGCCGAGGAACCCCGACACCGCGTTGCCCGCCCCCTGGCCGAGCAGGTCCCGGTCGAGGTCGGCGCGCGGGACGCCGGCGGGGCGCCGCCGGTCGATGGCCACGCTGCACAGCAGCGACTCGACGGCCGCCACGAGCGCGACGGAGACGACCGCGCCGACGACGCCGGCCGGCGGGCCGTGCGGCAGGACGGGGGCGTCCCAGCCGCCGAGCAGGGTCTCCGGAAGCTCGACGCGCCGCGCGTCCCAGCCGAGCGACCAGGCGGTCAGGGTGGCGAGGACGATGGCGGGCAGCGGGCCGGGGATCAGCCGCAGCGGGCCGTTCCTCGGCAGCCGGGACCAGCCCAGCAGCACCGCGAGCGTCAGCGCGCCGAGCAGCGCCGGATGGGTGTGCGGCTGCGCGAGCTGGCCGGGCAGCTCGCGCAGGTTGTCGATCGCCGACCGCTGGGGGCTGCCGCCGAGCACCACGTGCACCTGCGCCAGGACGAGGACGGCGCCGACGCCCGCGAGCATTCCGTGGACCACGGCGGGGGAGACGGCGAGCGCGGTCCGCGCGACCCGGCAGGCGCCGAGAACGATCTGCAACAGGCCGCCGAGCAGCGTGATGGTGCAGGTCGCCCGCCAGCCGTAGGTCTGCACGAGCTCGGCGACGATCACGGTCAGCCCGGCGGCGGGGCCGCTGACCTGGAGCGGCGATCCGCCGATCAGGCCCGCGACGATCCCGCCGACGACGGCGGCGATCAGCCCGGCGGCGACCGGCGCACCGGAGGCGACCGCGATGCCGAGCGACAGGGGGATCGCGACGAGGAACACGACGAACGACGAAAGGACGTCACGCCGCGCAAGGGACACATTCGGTGGCTTTGAAGTCACTCTGTGTATATAACCAGCGTTCCCCCGCCTTCACCCACTACCGAATGGGCGTGTTCACGAGGGCCGCCGGAGCTGTTCCGGTGGCCCTCGTTCGGGCGGTTCAGCGCCCGGCGCGGCCGTCCGAGGCCGTGGCCGGGTGGTCCGGCGGCGTCAGCGCCGGTAGTTCTCCCAGTCGTCGGCCGGCTGGCGGGAGCCGTACGGGCCGTTGTCGTTCGGCTGGCCGCCGCCCTGCGGGTAGCCGCCCTGCTGCTGGCCGCCGTAGTAGCCGCTGCCGTACGCCTGGGTGGCGTTCGGGTCCTGGTAGCCGCCCTGCGCGCCCGGGTCGTGAGGCGCGGCGAGCGGGTCGCCGCCGCCGTTGTAGCTGCTGCCGCTGAAGTCGCCGTAGACACCGCCGCCGCCCGCACCGCTCGCGCCGCCGGGACCGCCGAAGGGTTCGCGGCCGCCGTTGAGCGGGTCGTCGTAGCGCGGCGACTCGCCGTAGGCGGGAGCGGTCGGGTAGCCGTCGTTCTGCTGGCCCTGGCCGTAACCGGACGGAGCACCGATCCCCGAGTCGTACCCGGGCGGGGGGCCCGACGGCGCGCCGGAGCCGAGCCCGGAGTCGTATCCGCCGGGCTGGCCGCCGGACGGCCACGGGCCGGTGTTCCCGGTGTTCCCGGCGCCGCCGGTGGTGCCGAACGAGCCGGTGCTGAGCGGGTCGCCCAGCGGGTCGTTCAGGGAGCCGCCGCCGTAGGAGCCGCCCCCGTCGGACGAGGGCCCCGTGTTCGCCGACCGCTGCCGGTCCGACTGGATGCGCTGCAGCAGTTCGTCCACCGTCGGGAGCTTGTGGCCGTCGGTGTCGGACCCGCCGCCGTGCGCCGCGGGCGCCGGGGAAGCGGCGGGCGCCGGGGGAGCGGGCGGGGCGGAGTGCTCGTCGGGGCGGCCGAGGGGCAGCCCGAGCGGGTCGGACACGCGGGGGTCGCCGCCGCGGGGCCCGCCGGGCCCGAGCGGCATGTCGTAGCCGTCCTGGCGGCCGGCGGGAGGCGGCCCGGCGGCCGGGCGGCCGCCCAGCGGGTCGGAGCCGTAGTCGCCGTAGGACGGCTCGGGGGAGCCGTACTGGGGCTGGTCGCCGTACCCCTGGTCCTGGCCGCCGCCGTAGGAGGAGTCACCGGGACCGAAGTCCGCCGCACCGTACGCGGGCTGCGGCTCCTGCCCGCCGTAGACCTGCTGGTCGGGCGGGCCGTAACCCTGCTGCGGGACGCCTCCCTGCATGCCGGGGCCCGCGAGGTCGGCGGGGATGGGGTCGAGTGAGGTCGAGGCGGGGTCGTGGCCGGTGAACGGGGAGCCGCCCTGGAATCCGCCGGGCGCCGGCATCTGCTGGGGACCGGTTCCGCCGCCGTGGCCGCCCATCCCGTGAAAGGCCGGGGCGTCGGCGCCCATGGAGACGGGCTGGGTCAGGCTCGGCTGCTCGACCGGCTGGTGCTCGGCGGGCGGCGGCGTGTTCAGCGGGTCGGCGGCGAGGTCGACGTCCGAGCGCTGGTCGTCGTGGTCGTGCTGCCACGGGAACTTGGGCTTGTCGAAGGTGATCGTCGCCCAGTAGTCGTCGTCCTCCATCTCGTCCGACGCCTGGCCGCTCGGGGCCGGGGGCGGCGGGGACGGGGCGGCGGTGGGAGCGGCGAGCGGGCCGGCGACCCGGCGGTCGTGGGCGGGTTCGGGCGCGCCGTGCCGGTCGTAACCGCCGTCGTAGGCGCCGTCATAGCCGTCGTTGTAGCCGTAGTCGTCCTGGCCGCCCATCTCCTCGTGCGGCGGGACTCCCCTGCGGCCACGCGGCTGCTGCGGCTCGTCGTCCATCCAGTCGTCGTCGTCGCGTCCCGCCCTGCTGGCCCGCAGGCCCAGGGCCACGAGGACGACCACGAGGACCACGACCACAATGAGGCCGAAGACCACGATGTAAGAAGTCATGCCACCACCCAATGCCTTGGCCCGGTGAGAGTCGCCGGCGCGGACCGCGGGTCCGTCCCGATTGTCGCAGGCGGCCGCTGCCGTCCGGGCCTAGCCCGATTCTGACCGACCGCTATGACCGTTGTCACACCCTTCGCGCACATTTACCCTCGCACGGCGTGTGCCGATCGGCCAATCCCGCCCATCGGTACACCCCAATCGGCTCCAGCCCCCCGGTGGGGTCCGCCTCGACCGTGCTCTGCGGCTCCACGGTCAACGCGCCTACTTGCCGCCGAAGTTCCCGGTGATCCTTCCCCGTCCCACCGTGTGCTCGGCGATGGCGGGCAGCGAGTCCTTCAGAGCGGCGCCGTCCTCGAACGGTGCCGGATGGTCCAGTGCGTAGATGGTGAACCGGTACCGGTGCCGTTCTCCCTCGGGCGGGCACGGCGGCGCGTAGCCCGCCTTCTTGCCTGTGGTCAACCCTTCGACGGTCCTGTCCAGACGGGCTCCCTCGACGAGTTCGTTCACCGTTCCGTCGATGCCCGCGATCACCCAGTGGACGTAGGCCCCGCCGGACGCGTCCGGGTCGTCCATGACGATCGCGAACGACCTGGTCCCGTTCGGCGTGCCCGACCACCGGAGCGGTGGGGTCTTTCCCTGTCCGCCAGGGTACGTCGTGCAGCCGTACCGCGGGGGCAACTCCTGCCCATCGCGGAAGACCGGGCTGGTCACCGTGAACCACTCCGACAGTTCGGCGCTCTTGGTCTCGGGCTGGCCGATCAGCCCGCAGCCGCTCAGGGACCCGGCGAGCGCGAGGGCGCCCGCCGCGGCCAGGATCGGACGCCGGTCTCTGCTCATCATCGATTCGCTCCCGGGCGAGATCGTAGCGCCGCGCGCCGCCGGATCGCCGTCATCCCGGCCCGCGCGCATCCCGCCCGCCGGCGCCCCCTTCCTCGTCGACCCCAACGATAGGGCTTCGCCGGGAGTGGAACGGGCCTTTCGTCCCGCCGTCGGCGGGCCTCCGGACCGGGGGCTGTGACCTTGGTCATGCGTGCTTTGCCCCGTTCCATCCCAAAATTTGTGAAGGAGTGGCGTGTTTCACAGCCATGATCGCGCTCTGCTTTGCCAGGACCGGAAGTTCTCCTGTTCTTTCGCGGTTATTGGTTGGTGCAGGGCACGTTCCATCGGATAGTTTGTGAATGTCTTCACAAGCCGACCGTGACATTGGAGGCCGCAATGGCCAGGACCGCCGAGGTGACCCCTGGCGCTCCCCACATCCTCATCGTGGGTGGCGGCTATGTGGGCATGTACACCGCCCTTCGCCTGCAGAAGAAGCTCCGGCGCGAGCTCAGGCGGGGCGAGGTCAAGGTCACCGTCGTTGACCCCAACTCGTACATGACGTACCAGCCGTTCCTTCCCGAGGCCGCCGCCGGGAACATCTCCCCGCGGCACGTCGTCGTCCCGCTCCGCCGCGTGCTGCCCAAGTGCACCGTGCGCAAGGCCCGGGTGACCGAGCTGAACCACGACGAGGGCTGGGCGATCGTCCAGCCGCTGGCCGGGCCGCCGGAACGGATCTCCTACGACTATCTCGTGATGGCCGCCGGCGCCGTGCCGCGGCTGCTGCCGATCCCCGGGCTCGCCGAGAACGGCATCAGCCTCAAGACCGTCGGCGAGGCCATCCACCTGCGCAACCACGTCCTGGAGCAGCTGGAGATCGCCGAGTCCACCGACGACGTCGGGCTGCGCCGCAAGGCGCTCACCTTCGTGTTCGTCGGCGGCGGGTTCGCCGGCGTCGAGGCGGTCGCCGAACTCGAGGACATGACCCGAGACGCCACCAAGTACATGCGCAAGGTCACCCCGCAGGACCTGCGGTTCATGCTGGTCGAGGCCGCCGACCGCATCCTGCCCGAGGTCGGCCCCGACATGGGCAAGTGGACCGCCGAGCAGCTCCGCGGCCGCGGGATCGACGTCAAGATGAACACGCTGCTGCGGTCCGCCGTCGACGGGCAGATCGAGCTGTCGGACGGGAGCAGCTTCCAGGCCGGGACGCTGGTGTGGAACGCGGGCGTCAAGGCGGCGCCCGTCGTCCGGCACGGCGACCTGCCCGTGGACGAGAAGGGCCGCGTCAAGGGCACCGAGTACCTGACCATCGAGGGCCGGGTGCGGGCGTTCACCGCCGGCGACAACGCCGCCATCCCGGACCTGACGCAGGAGGGCGAGTACTGCCCGCCGAACGCGCAGCACGCCGTCCGCCAGGCCAAGCTGCTCGGCGACAACATCGTCCGGTCGCTGCGCGGCAAGACCCTCAAGCCCTACGTGCACAGCAACATCGGCGCCGTCGCCGGGCTCGGCCTCCACAAGGGCGTCGCCCAGACCTACGGGTTCAAGGTCAAGGGCTGGCCGGCCTGGTTCATGCACCGCAGCTACCACGGTGCGAAGGTCCCGACCTTCAACCGCAAGCTGCGCGTCGTGGCGGACTGGACGCTCGCCCTGTTCCTCAAGCGCGAGACCGTCTCCCTCGCCACCGTCGAGCAGCCGCGCGCCGACTTCGAACTGGCCGCCCTCGACGACGCCCGCGCCAAGGCCAAGGCGAAGGAGACCGAGAACGCCGCCTGACCCGAAGATCCTGCCCGCTCAGCCGAGAGCCGAACGCCCCGGCGGTCCCGCGACCGCCGGGGCGTTCGGCTCTCCCGGACGCGTGGAGAGGAACGACGTCCAGTAGGGAACTATGCGCGCTTCTTGAAGGCGCGCAGGGAAAGGGGGGCGAAGACCAGCGAGATGCCGACGCCCCACGCCAGTGCCACCAGGGCGTGGTCGAGGACGGGGCCGCCGACCAGCAGGCCGCGCATCGCCTCCACCAGCTGCGTCACCGGGCTGTTGTCCATCACCGCGGCCACCGGCCCGGGGATGCCCTCGGTCGTGGGGATGAACGCGGTGCTCAGGAAGCTCAGCGGGAAGATCACCACGAAGCCGAAGATCTGTACCTTCTCCGGCTCGTTCACCTTCATCGCGATGTAGACCGACGTCCAGGAGAACAGGACGGCGAAGGCGAGCAGGAGGGCGAACGCGGTGAACAGCGCGAGGATGTTCGTCTCGATCCGGAAGCCGATGGCGAACCCGACGAGGAGCAGGATCATCATCGACCACCCCTGCTTGGCGGTGTCGGCGATGATCCGCCCGGCGAGGGGGGCGCTGCGCGCGATCGGCAGGCTCCGGAACCGGTCGAAGACGCCCTTGGTGATGTCGGTGTTGAGCCCGAAACCGGTGCTCATCCCCGCGAACAGCGCGTTCTGCGCGATGATGCCGGGGATGACGACCGGCAGATAGTTCTCGACGCTGCCCGACATCGCGGGGCCGAACACGTACGCGAACAGCAGCACGAACATGATGGGCTGGATGGACAGGTCCAGCAGCTCCATCGGGTTGTGCTTGATCTGGACGAGGTTGCGCCACGCCAGCGTGGCCGTGTTGCGCAGGGCGGTAACGGGCGCGATCCGCTTGGAGAGGTCCTGCGGCGCGAACGTCGCGGTGGTCATGCGGACGCCCCTTCCTTGTCTGCCGCCTGCTTCTCGGCGGACTGGGCCAGTTCGTCGGCCTCGGCTTCGATGTCGTCGGTGTGGTGGCCGGTGAGGGCGAAGAACACCTCGTCCAGGCTCGACTTGCGCAGCGACAGCTCACCGATGGTGATGCCGGCCTCGTCGAGGCGGCGGACCACGCCCGGCATCAGCTGCGGGTCGGTGATCGGTGCGCTGACCAGGCCGTCGTGGGTCTCCGGGACGGCCTCGGCGAGCTCGCCGACGAGCTTGGCCACGGCGCCGGCGTCCGCCGGATCGACCGGGCGGACCTCCAGCACCTGCCCTCCCACCTGCGACTTGAGGACGTCGGACGTGCCGTGCGCGATGATCTGGCCGCGGTCGATGACGACGATGTCGTCGGCGAGCTGGTCGGCCTCCTCCAGGTACTGCGTGGTGAGCAGCACGGTGACGCCGTCGTCGGTCAGGCCGCGCACGATGTCCCACAGGCCGTTGCGGCTGCGCGGGTCGAGGCCCGTGGTCGGCTCGTCCAGGAACAGGATCTGCGGCCGCCCGACCAGGCTCGCCGCGAGGTCGAGGCGGCGGCGCATCCCGCCCGAGTACGTCTTGGCCGCCCGCTCGGCGGCGTCCGTGAGCTGGAAGCGCTCCAGCAGTTCGGCGGCGCGCGCCCTGGACGCCCGCCGCGACATGCCGAGCAGCCGGCCGATCAGGATGAGGTTCTCGGTGCCGGTGAGCATCTCGTCCACCCCGGCGTACTGGCCGGTCAGTCCGATCAGCTGCCGCACCTTGTGCGCGTCCTTGACCACGTCGAACCCGCCGACCTGGGCGCTGCCGCCGGTCGGCTCGATCAGCGTGGCGAGGATCCGTGTCATGGTGGTCTTTCCGGCGCCGTTCGGGCCCAGGACCCCCAGCACCGTTCCCGGTTCGGCTGTGACGGAGACGCCGGCCAGCGCCTGGGTCTCACCGAACCGCTTCTCCAAGCCATCGGCCTGGATGGCGTACGTCATGTGATCTCCTAGGACTCTCGTTCGCCGGACGTCCCCGCCCCCGATCGAGACGGACCTGCCAAAATATGCGGTGTCCGGGTGGTTTGCATCCAATTTTTACGCCGGTCCGGCACGACGCCGACGGCGGCGAAGACGCGTCCTCAACCTCGCATGTGCCACTGACAAAACGCCGACGTGCCCGAGATCGTGCCCCCGATTCCGGCGGTTCGCGGCGGACGAAACAACAGGAGGGCGCCTCCGGCGTTCTAAACTCACCGTGTGACGTCGGTGCGGCGCAGTCACCAGAAGGACGGCGGGGGGCCGCACCCGCCGCGGCTGCGGCCGCCCGAACACCGGGTGTCGGCCCGGGCGATCGCGCACTGGGCGATCGAGTACCTGCTGCTGTGGGGTCTGGCGTTCGGGCTCGCCCTGGGCGTCGCGGCCTGGGTCGGCGACTCCGGCTGGGACGGCACACCCGGATGGATGTCGGGCCGGATCGGCTGGCTGCCCTACATCGTCGGCGCCGCCGGCCTGCTGATGGTGACCGTCGCGCCGGTCTGGCGCTACCGCGTCCATCGCTGGGAGGTCAGCGCCGACGTCGTCTACACCCGGACGGGCTGGTTCAGCCGCGAATGGCTGCTGGTGCCCGTCGGCCGCATCCAGACCGTCGACACCGAGCAGGGCTGGATCGAACGGATGCTCGGCCTCGCCACCATCGAGATCAACACGGCCTCCCACGCCGGATCCTCCGAGGTCTCCGGCCTCCCCGTGGGCGTCGCGACCCGGCTGGCCGAGGACCTCGCCCACCGTGCCCACGACCTGCGTGACGACGCGACGTGAACATACGAGACGGTGACCGCGGCCCCGAACACGCCACCCGCACGTCCACCGGCCCCTCGTCCGGCGGCGGCCTGAACGGCGACGGCCTGCACGGCGGCGGCTCGGACGGCGGTGAGGAGACCGCGCCCAACGGAACGCGCCCGCGGGAGGAGACCGCCCGGGGTGAACGGCTCCATCCGCTCACGTTCGTCGTCGGCGCCGTCCGGGAACTCATCGCCCTGATCGCCGCCGGCGCGACGGGACTTCTGGTCGGCGGCCTGTCCACGGCGTTCTACTTCACGCTCGCCGGGCTGGCGTTCGGGCTGCTCTTCCACGTCGCCAGCTGGCTGACGTTCACGTACTGGCTGTACGACGACCGAATCGAGCTTCGCCGCGCGCTCATAGGACGGTCGGTCAAGAGCATCCCGCGCGACCGGATCCGGGGTGTGGACATCAACGCGTCCCTCCCGCACAGACTCCTCGGCCTGGCGGTCGTCCACATCGACGCCGGAGCGGACGGCGGCGAGGGCGCGCTGAACGCGGTCTCCCGCCACGAGGCCGAACGGCTCCGCCGCGTCCTCCTCGCACGGGGCGCCCCCGCCCCGCCGCGCCGCGTTCTCGCCCGCATGCGGCGCCGCTGGTACGTGTACGCCCCGCTGAGCGGCGCCTACCTGCTCACGCCCTTCGCGCTGGCCGGCAGTCTCCTCGGCACCCTCTACAACCTCGGCGACGACCTCGGCCTCATCACGCGGGAACGCGTGGAGAACCTCGGCCACGACGTGGTGGGCCTGCCCACCGCCCTCGTCGTCGCGCTGGCCATCCTCCTCCTGATGGCCATGCCGGTCATGTCGGTGATCGTGTTCACGCTGTTCAACTGGGACTTCACCGTCCACCAGCGGGACGGCTCCCTCGTCATCGAACGCGGCCTGATCACCCGCCGCAGCGTCTCTCTCGAACGCCGGCGGCTGCGCGGCGTCGAACTCGCCGACAACCCCTTCGAGCGCGTGACGGGCGTGGCCCGCCTCGGCGCGCTCATCACCGGCCTCGGGGACGCCGCCCACCGCGGGCGCCTGCTGCCGGCGGCCCCCCGCACGGTCGCCGAGTCACTCGCCGCACGCGTCGTCGGCAACGTCCCCGGACCGTTGATCCCCCACCCTCCGGCCGCGCGGAGCCGCCGCATCACCCGCGCGGTGGCGCCTCCTGCGGGCATCGCCGTTTTGGCCGTCCTGGCCGGTCAGCCCCAGGTCGCCTACCTGTTCGCCGCCGTCGCCGTCCTGGCCGTTCCGCTGGGCCTGGACCGCTACCGCCAGCTCGGCCACGTCAACGACGGCGAACGCATCAGCGTCCGCTCAGGCTCCCTGCGCCGCCGCCAGGTGGTCGTCGAACACACCGCGATCGTCGGCTGGCGCGTCCGCCGGACGCTCTTCCAGCGCAGGCTCGGCCTCGCCACCCTCGTTGTGGCGGTCGGTGCGGGCGACGGCGGCTACTCGGCGATGGACATGGCCGAAGCCGACGCCGTCGCCTTGGCCGCCCGCATAACACCCGCCTGGCTGAACCCGTTCCTGGAAACCCCGCCAGACGCCTGACGCCCTATTCGGGACGGCGGGCGCCGAACATGATCTCGTCCCAGGACGGCACGGAGGCGCGCTTGCCCTTGGCCTTGCGGCGCCGCGCGGGCCGCTGCGCCGCCGGTTCGCCGTTGGCGGCGGCCGCCGGCGCCCCGGCGGCCGGCTTGTCCTGCGCGGCGGCGGGCATCGTCGGACGGCTCGCCGGCTTCTTCTTCGCCGGCGTCCGCGAGGTCTGCCGCTGCCCCGGCCGCTGCGCCGGCGTCTTCTTCGCCGGCGCGGACTTCTCGTCTTCGGCGGGCCCGGCCTCGGAACCTTCGGTTTCGCGCTGCTGCGCGGCCACCCCGGGCTCCTGGACCTCGACGTCCTCGCCCGTACCGGCCGACGACTCGTCCCGCCCCTCCTGCTCCCCGCTCTCGGCGTGCCGGCCGGCTCCGAGGCGCTCCTCCGCCTCACGCGCCTGGGCGTCACCACGGGCTTGAGCAGCTTCCCGGGCCTGGTCGGTTTCCCGCCCCTCGCCCGCCTGGATGCTCTCGCGAGGCTGGCCGGTTTCGTACGCCTCGCCCTCCCGCACCTGGGTGGTCTCGCGGGGCTGGCCGGTTTCGTACGCTTCGCCCTCGCGCGCTTGGGCGTCGTCGCGGGTTTGCGCGGCTTGCCGGGGCTGGGCGGTTCCACGCGCCTTGCCTGCTTCGCGCGCCTGGGCGGTCTCGCGGGGCTGGCTGGTCTCGTAAGCTTCGCCCTCGCGCGCTTGGGCGTCGTCGCGGGCTTGAGCGGCTTGCCGGGCCTGGGCGGTTCCACGCGCCTCGCCCGCTTCGCCCGCCTGGATGGTCTCGCCGGGCTGGCCGGTCTCGTAAGCCTCGCCCTCGCGGGTTTGTGCGGCTTCGCGGGGCTGGGCGGTTCCACGGGCCTCGCCCGCTTGGCGCGCCTGGGTGGTCTCGCGGGGCTGGCTGGTCTCGTATGCCTCGCCGTCGCGCGCTTGGGCGTCGTCGCGGGCTTGAGCGGCTTGCCGGGCCTGGGCGATTTCATGGGACTTGCCTGCTTCGCGCGCCTGGGTGGTCTCGCGGGCTCGGCTGGTTTCGTGCGCTTCGCCATGGCGCGCTTGGGCGTCGTCGCGGGCTTGGGCAGTTTCGCGGGGCTGGGCGGTTCCACGGGCCTCGCCGGCTTGGCGCGCCTCGCCGACTTCGCGTGCCTGGGCAGTTTCGCGGGGCCGGGCGGCCTCACGTGCCTGGGCGGCTTCGCGGGGCTGGTCGGTTTCGTATGCCTCGCCGGTTTCGCGTGCCTGGGCGGCGTCGCGCGTCCCAGTGGTTTCGTGGGGTCGGGTGGTCCCGTGCTCCTGGACGTCGTCGCGGTATTGGGCGGTTCCGCGTGCCTGGGCGGCCTCGTGGTCCCGTGTCTGAGCGGCTGGCGGGTCGTGGCGGCTCGTGGCGTGTGACGGGGCCGCCTCAGAGGGGCGGTCCTCGCGCGGGTTCCGGGCGGGAGGCGCGGTGCGGCCGGACTGGGCGTCGCGGCCGAGGGCGGTCTCGCGGAGTTCTTCGGGACGGGAGGCTTCGCGCAGGGGGGTGGTCTCGCCCGCTTCACGGAAGGCGGGACGGGGTTCGGCCCGGCGGCCGTGTTCGGCGAAGTACTCGCGGGGCTCGGCGGCGCGGAACGGACCGGGCGCGCCGGGGTGCTCGGGCTCGGCGGGCAGGCCGCGGGCGGTCGGGTCGCGGTCGTTGGAGACGACCTTCATGGCGGGACGGCGCGGGACGAGCGGGGTGACGGTGTCGGAGAGCGCGTCGTCGTCGTCCCATTCGACGGCGGTGAGGCGCGCGGCGATCTCGTCCAGTGGGGAGACGTTCCGGCGGCGCGGGTCGAAGGTCCACTCGGCGGCGTGCGGGCGGCCGCTGTCGAAGAAGGACAGGCGGACGCGCCAGGTGTTGTCCTCGCACTTCCAGGAGTCCCACTCGACCTCGTCGAGGTCGACGCCGCCGCGGCCGAGGCGCTCCTCGACGGTCTCGCCGAGCGGCGGGCCGGGAGTGGACTCGCCGGGACGCCGGACCGTGACGCGCTGGGCCTGCTGGGCCATGTACTCGCGTTCCTGCAGGACCGGACCCTCGAACCAGCGGACGCGTTCGACCGGGATTCCCGCCGACTCGGCGATCTCTTCGGCGGTCTCGCCCGACCGGATGCGGGCCTGGATCTCCTTGGGGCGCAAGGGACTCTCCACTTCGATCTCGAACTGGCCGAGGCGGGAGAAGTGTCCACGGACCGCCGCGCGGAGCCGGTCGTCGACGGGCAGGGTGAACCGGGTGCCTCGGCCCGCGGTGGCCAGGACGAGGTACGTACCGTCCTCGCTGACCGCGACGAGGCGCAGCTCCTGCATGCGTGTCCTTCCTGCCCTGTCCTGATGGCACGGAGGACGCCGGACCGCGCGACCGTGCTCTCAACGGTCGGCCGTCCGATGCCCACCGAGGGCGCATGCGTGCCCTTCCCCCGGGTTCCCGAGTCTCTCTTTCGGACACACCTGCTGCCAGCACCGTACCCGGCATGTCCGAACATCGCCGCTCTCGAAGCCCCCTTCACGAGGTCGAAGAGGGCACCTGACCAAGCTTGCCGGTGACTCGTCCGGCGGGGGGTCGCTCTGCCCGATCCTTGTGCATCTTTTTCCACACTGTGCCTGACGGGCCTGGCGGGCTCCACCGATTTGACGTTGCAAGAGTCACGTTCCTGGCAGGAACACCCGCTTGTCCCGATTAGTTTCCGTTGCGAGATCAACGGGCGATGAACAGGGGTGAAGCGGGTCATGCCGCGCAAGCTGCCGAATGTCAGCACGACGCAGCTCATCGCGAGTGCGGCGGCGACGGCGGCCGCGGCGTTCGGGGCGTCGACCCTCGGGGTGTACGGGACGATCATCGGTGCGGCGCTGATGAGCGTGATCTCGACGGCCGGGTCGGCGATCGGCCAGCACTATCTCGACCAGGGCCGCAGCCAGTTCAAGGAACTGACGCACATGCAGGCGGCGGTGCGCCGGCGGGAGATGGCGGAGGGCGCCGCGGAGGAGGCGACGAGCGCCGACCCGACCCGGACCGCCGTGTGGTCCGGTGACCCAAACGCCACCAGGTTCGACCCTCCGGGCGGCGGGGACCCGAACGCGACGCGGCTCGACCCGCCGGCCGGGGGCGACCCCAACGCCACGCGCATGGATCCGGTGGAGACGGTCGCCGGCTCGCTCGCCGAGGAGGCGGGCGAGGACGCGGTGCGGCAGGTCGTCCGGCGGTCGGCGTGGAAGAGCACGGTCGAGTGGGCCAAGGCGCACTGGGTGAAGCTCGCGCTCTCGTCGGCGGCGGTGTTCGCGCTCGTGATCGGGGGGAT
This sequence comes from Spirillospora sp. NPDC048819, assembly GCF_040650055.1. Taxonomy (NCBI): domain Bacteria; kingdom Bacillati; phylum Actinomycetota; class Actinomycetes; order Streptosporangiales; family Thermomonosporaceae; genus Spirillospora; species Spirillospora sp. NPDC048819. The sequence continues at coordinate 111,689 of NZ_JBEZGN010000015.1, forward strand.
CACGATCTACGAGGCGGCCACCGGGACGCCCATCGGAAGCAGCGACAAGGGCCTGACCGTCACGAACGTGCTGGGCGGCGGCGGTGGCGGGCAGCCGGAGGAGGCTCCGTCGCAGAAGCCGTCCGACCGTCCGACCGAGCCCGGCGCCACCCCCGGCGAGACTCCGACGGGCGACGCGCCGACCGCGGAGCCGAGCACGCCGCAGCATCAGCCGACCGAGCAGCCGACCGAGCAGCCCACCCAGGAGCCCACGGGCGGGCCCACGACGTCGGTGCCGACGGCTCCGGAGACGCCCGCGCCGACCGAGGTGCCGCAGGACGGCGGGCAGGAGCAGGGCGCCACCGACCCGCAGGGACGGACCGCGCCCGCCGAGTGAGTCAGTCGCCGAAGACCTGCTTCGTGTACGGGTTGGCGAAGCGGCGGTCCGGGTCGAGTTCGTCCCGCAGGGCGCGGAAGTCTGCGAACCGCGGGTAGACCTTCTCCAGGTACGCCGCGTCGCGGGTGTGGAGCTTGCCCCAGTGGGGACGGCCGTTGAGCGTGGTGAGGAGTTCCTCCACGCCCCGGAAGTACTGCTCGTGCGCGTTGCGGTGGTAGACGTGCACGGCGATGAAGGCGCTCTGCCGTCCGTGGGCCATCGACAGCCAGGCGTCCTCTTGGGGGAGGAGCCGGACCTCGATGGGGAAGCTGATCCGCCAGTCCCTCTTGGCGAACAGGGAACGGAGCTCACGCAGCGCGGGGACGAGTTCCTCGCGCGGGATCGCGTACTCCTGCTCTTTGAAGCGGACCGTGCGCGGGCTGGTGAAGATCTTGTACGAGGTGTCGCTGTAGGTGCGGGCACCGAGCGCTCTGGCGGAGATGGCGTTCACGAACGGGGTCGCGGCGGGCGCGAGGTGCGTGACCCTGTTGATGGCCTCGAAGACCGTGTTGGACAGGAACTGGTCGTCCAGCCAGTGCTTGAACTTGGAGAGCGGTGCGGCGGGCCCCTCGACGCGGTTGTTGCGCTTGGTCAGGCAGCCTTCGGTGTGCGGGAACCAGTAGAACTCGAAGTGCTCGTTGGCGGCGTCGAACTCGTCCACGCGCGCGAGGACCTCGTCCCACTTCATCGGCTCTTCCCGTGCCCGCAGGAGGAACGCCGGGACGGTCCGCCAGGTGATGGCGGTGATGATGCCGAGTGCGCCCAGTCCCGCGCGAGCCGCGTCGAACAGGTCGGGTCGTTCTTCGCGCGAGCAGGTGACGATGGTGCCGTCGGCGAGGACGAGTTCCAGCGCGGCGACTTGCGAGACGAGTCCGGCGGCGTCGCGCCCGGTGCCGTGGGTGGCCGTCTGGAGGGCGCCGGCGACGGTCTGCTCCTGGATGTCGCCCATGTTGGCGAGCGCGAGACCGTGTTCGTCCAGGACGCGGTTGAGTTCGTGCAGCGGGAGCCCCGCCTCGACGGTGACCAGCCCCGTCGCGGTGTCGACCGAGCGGACCGAGGTGAGCGCCGTGGGACGGAGCATGACGCCTTCGGCGACCGCCGCGCCGGTGAAGGAATGACCTGTGCCGGTCATGCGCACCGTCAGGCCGTCGCCTGCGGCCGACCGTACGGCCGCGGCCACCTCGCCGGCGGTCCGGGGCGTCGCGACGCGATGCGGTGTGGCCTGCTGGTTTCCCGCCCAGTTCTGCCACTTCTGGTTGTTTCCGGGGGACATGCGGCGACTCTACTCGGCAATCGATCGTGAGGAAAGTTCATGTTTCTGGCCGTCCGTGACCCCGCAGGGCGATGGCCCGTGGGCGGGTCGACCGGCGGGAAGACCAGATCACGATCCCGGATCGGGCGATACCGTACGATCCGGTAACCGCGGACATCGGGCCGGGACGAGGTGGTCCCGGCCGGCCATGGTCACCCTCATGATCGCGTTACATGGGGGAAAGAAGTGAAAATGGGTAACCGTCCGTAGCGACACTCGTTGGGAATGTTGTGGCTCCTCCATCAGCACCGCGCGCCGGCTCCATAGCGAACGCGGCCGCCAAGAAGGCGCCCTCGAAGGCATCCGGCTCCGGGGAACGATCCCCCGGCGATGCCGGCGCGCCCGGCGACACGGACAACGGGGCGGCGGACGGCGGCGGCGCGAACGGCGGCGCGGCACCCGCGGGCCCACCGCGCAGGCCGAAGCCGGAGAAGAAGCCGCGGAGTCGGCAGCAGAAGTACGCGCGTACGCACGAACGCGGCCGGGCGCTCCCGCTCGTCATCACCGGCATCGCGGTTCTCGCGGTGGCGAGCGCCTCCGGCGGCGTGTACACGGCGCTGACCACGCAGAAGGCGGAGCCCGCCGCGTCGGACCCGACGCAGGCCGCCCCGCCGAGCGTGCCGACGGGCGATCCGGTCAACGTGGCCAGGGGCGGCCAGGTCGCGCCGCTGCAGCGCGTCGTGCCGCCGGACGTGCTCGCGGTCGGCGGGACCTCGATCCCGGCCGCCAAGATCCAGAAGATCGCGAAGCTGGGCAAGGTCAGGGACGTGATGGCGGTCGCGGGCGGCGCCGTCCAGCTCCAGGGCCGCCAGGTGAACACGTTCGCCGTGGACCCGTCGACGTTCCGCTCCTGGACGCCGCCCGGGACGGCCAAGAAGACCGAGCTGTGGGAGGCGCTGGCCGGCGACCGGTTCGTGGTGTCCCCGGCCGCCGCCGAGCAGCTCCAGCTCGCCCGGGGAACGCAGTACCCGGTGGTGGGCCGGACGATGCCGACCCTGACGATGGGCGGCGCCGGACCCCTCGGCCTGCCCGGCATCGACATGCTCGTCAGCAAGAAGTCCGGGACCGGGATGGGCCTCGTCCCGAACGTGGCCGTCCTGGTCAACGCCCCCGGCGTGGACCCGGCCAAGGTCGTCAAGGCCGTGTCCAAGGTGCTCGGCCCCGGCACGGACGTGCTGAACCTGCACGAGACCAAGTACCAGGGCCAGTCGGACGGCGGCCGCGCCACCAGCTACATGGACCTGTACAAGCAGGCCGCCGCCACGTGCCCGGGACTCTCCTGGACGGTCCTCGCCGCGATCGGGCAGGTCGAGAGCAGCCATGGACGCAACGTCGGCCCCTCCACCGCGGGCGCGCTCGGGCCGATGCAGTTCATGCCGGCGACGTGGAAGGCGTACGGCGTGGACGGCGACGGGGACGGCAAGGCCGACATCATGAACCCCTACGACGCCATCCCGGGCGCGGCCAAGTACCTGTGCGCGAACGGTGCGGGCAGGGGCGGGCGCCAGCTCTACCGGGCGATCTGGCACTACAACCACGCCGACTGGTACGTCCAGAAGGTCCTCAACCTGGCCAAGGCCTACGCGGCGCGCTACACCTGACCGGTCCGGAGGCGCCTCCCGCAAAGGACGTGGACCCGGAACGGGGCATCGCGTCCGGGCTGATTGGATGGAGGCATGACGTCGTACGACGCGTTGCTTCTGCTGTCCTTCGGCGGCCCGGAGGGGCCCGATGACGTGATCCCGTTCCTGGAGAACGTCACCCGTGGCCGCAACATCCCGCGGGAGCGCCTGGAAGAGGTGGGGGAGCACTACCGCCTGTTCGGCGGGGTCAGCCCGATCAACCAGCTGTGCCGGGACCTCAAGGCCGCGATCGAGGCCGACTTCGCCGCCCATGGCGTGGACCTGCCGGTCTACTGGGGCAACCGGAACTGGTCTCCTTACCTCGCCGACACCGTCCGGCAGATGAAGGCCGACGGGATCGGGCGGGCGGCCGCGTTCGTCACGTCCGCCTACAGCGGCTACTCCACCAACGACCAGTACCTCAACGACATTGCGCGCGCGCGTGAAGAGGTTGAGGACGCCCCAGAGATCGACAAGCTGGCCGTCTACTGCGACAGGCCCGAGTTCATCGATCCGTTCGCGGACGCCGCGAAGGACGCGCTGAGCCGTCTCCCAGAAGGCGCACGCCTGGTCTTCACCGCGCACAGCGTGCCCCTGTCGCAACCCAACCAGGAGCTGTACGTCGCGGAGCTGGAGCAGACAGCACGGACGGTCGCGGAGAAGGCGGCCCCTGGAACGCCGTGGGATCTCGTCTACCAGAGCCGGAGCGGCCCACCCGGTCAGCCATGGCTGGAGCCCCAGATCACCGACCATCTGAGCAAGCTGCACGGCGAAGGCGTCCGTGCCGTCGCGGTCGTCCCGATCGGGTTCGTCTCCGACCACATGGAGGTCAAGTTCGACCTCGACGTGGAGGCCGCGGACCTGGCCGCCGAACTCGGGATCGAGTTCGCGCGGGCCGCCACGCCCGGGACCGACCCGCGGTTCGCCACGCTGCCCCGCGGGCTTCTGCGGGACGAGGAGCGGAAATGAGCCTGGCCGAGGAACTGCTGGAGCTCGCGGCCGCGACCGCGCGGGAGGCCGGCCGGATGCTGGTCGACAAGCGCCCCGCGGACGGCCCGGACGTCGTCCAGACCAAGTCGTCCCCGACCGACGTCGTCACCCAGATGGACCGCGCCGCCGAACAGCTGATCATCGAGCGGATCCGGGCCGCCCGCCCCGACGACGGGTTCCTCGGCGAGGAGGGCGGCACGCACGCCGGCGGCAGCGGGGTCCGCTGGGTGATCGACCCGATCGACGGCACCGTGAACTACCTCTACGACCTGCCCGACTGGGCGGTCAGCATCGCCGCCGAGGTGGACGGCGCGGCGGTCGCCGGGGCCGTGGAGATGCCGCGCCGCGGCGAATCCTGCACCGCGGTGCGCGGCGGGGGCGCGCTCCTGCACACCGCGTCCGGCACCCGTGAACTCCGCGTGAACTCTCAGGTGCCGCTCGACCGGGCGCTCGTCTCCACGGGGTTCGGGTATTCGTCGGCGCGGCGGGCCCGGCAGGCCCAGGTCCTCACCGGTGTGCTGCCCGCGGTCCGCGACATCCGGCGCGGCGGCTCGTGCTGCGTGGACCTGTGCTCGCTGGCCGCGGGACGCGTCGACGCCTACTACGAACGCGGCGTCCAGGCGTGGGACATCGCGGCGGGGGCGCTGATCGTCCAGGAGGCGGGCGGACGCGTCGAGGGACTGCACGGGGCGCCCGCGGGCCCGGAGCTGACCGTGGCCGGGGGGCCGGGCACGTTCGAGGCCCTGCACGACCTCCTGGCGCCGCTGGACCCGCTCACCGGCTGACCGAGCGGCCGCCGCACGGACGCACACGGGAACGGGGAGCCGGAGACGGGAGTGGTCCCGGGCTCCCCGTAACGGTCGTGCCTCAGTCGCAGCGGGGCGCCTCGACGCCGATGTCGTTGTTCGCTGCGATCCGGCGCAGGTCGTTGATCTCCTCCTGGCGAATGTCCGCCAGGTAGGTGTCTCCATCTGCGTGGGCGCTCCGCAGCGACGCGTACGCGTCATCGAGCCGCTGCTGGATCATGCGTGACAACTCGCCCATGGGCCTCCTCCCGGATCGTGCCCATCTGTACCCAGGCCTAGGCTGAAGGTAAACCTGTCCGCCGATGCAATTTTCGCGGATTCTTGCGTCCGCGACGGCGTGGGTCGGCGGACGCCGGAAGAACAGCTGCTTACGGGCGTCTTACGGCTCCCGTGGCATATCTGGAGCGCGGGCGCGGGCGCGCGCCCCGACCAGGAGGGGGACCCTGTGCGTGTTCTAGTCGTCGAGGACGAGCGGGTGCTCGCCGACGCGATCGCCACCGGCCTGCGCAGGGAGACGCTGGCCGTGGACGTGGCCTACGACGGCGCGGGCGCGCTGGAGCGGGCCGGCGTCAACGAGTACGACATCATCGTCCTGGACCGCGACCTGCCCAAGGTCCACGGCGACGACGTCTGCAAGCAGCTCGTCGCGCAGCGCTACCCGGCGCGGATCATCATGCTGACCGCGGCGGGCGAGCTGGACGACCGGGTCGAGGGCCTGTCCATCGGCGCGGACGACTACCTGGCCAAGCCGTTCGCGTTCGCCGAGCTGATCGCCCGGGTCCGGGCCCTCGGCCGCCGCGCCGCCGCGCCGCTGCCGCCGGTGCTGGAACGCGCCGGGATCACGCTCGACCCGGCCCGCCGCGAGGTCGCCCGGGACGGCCGCCCCGTCGACCTGACCCGCAAGGAGTTCGCGGTCCTGGAGGTGCTGCTCAGCGCGGACGGCGCCGTCGTCAGCTCCGAGCAGCTCCTGGAGAAGGCGTGGGACGAGCACATCGACCCGTTCACCAACGTCGTCCGGGTGACGATGATGACGCTGCGCAAGAAGCTCGGCGACCCCCCGGTGATCGAGACCGTGCCCGGCGTGGGGTACCGGCTTTGAACGCCGGGCCCGCACCCCGCAACGGCCCGGACGAGCCGGACGAGCCGTCCGCCCGCTCGGACGCCGGCACCGGCTCCGGCGAACCCGGGCCCGGCCCCGGCACCGGCGAAACCCAGCCGTCCGCCGCGCCGCCGCTCGAGGGGGCGGGGGCGACGCAGCCGACGGCGGTCCCCGGCGGCCGGCGCGGCGGCCCGTGGCGGCGTCCGGGGCCCCAGCAGGTGCCGCAGCCGCCTCCGGCCGCCAGGGGCATGGGCATGTGGCGCGCCGACGGCGGCGGCTCGTTCACCGACCTGAAGGCGCTGCCCGGCCGCATGAGCGTCCGACTGCGCCTCACCCTGCTGTACGGGCTTCTGTTCTTCATGGCCGGTGCGCTGCTGCTGTTCGTGATGTCGGTGCTGATGGCCAACATCCTCGGCAACGTCCAGGTGATCGGATTCGGCATCTCCGAGGCCGAGGCCGCCGAACTGAAGCGCCAGTTCGTCGAGCAGACGATGAAGCAGCTGGTGGGGCGGTCCCTGCTCGCGCTCGGCGGGGTGGGGGTCATCACCCTGGTGCTCGGCTGGTTCGTCGCCGACCGGGCGCTCAGCCCGCTGCAGCGGGTCACGACCACGGCCCGCAGGCTGTCGGAGAGCACCCTGCACGAGCGGATCGCGCTGGAGGGCCCCGACGACGAGATCAAGGAGCTGGCCGACACCTTCGACGCGATGCTGGAGCGGCTCGGGCACGCGTTCGACTCGCAGCGCCGGTTCGTCGCGAACGCCTCGCACGAGCTGCGCACCCCCCTCGCGATCAACCGGACGCTGCTGGAGGTGGCCCTCGGCGACCCGGAGGTCTCCGACGACCTGCGCGCCGTCGGGCGGACGCTGCTGGCGACCAACGCCCGGCACGAGCGGCTCATCGAGGGCCTGCTCCTGCTGGCCCGCAGCGAACGCGAGCTGACCACCCGCACCCCGGTCGACCTGGCGGAGGTGGCGGCGACGGTGCTGGAGCATTCGGCGCGCCGCGACCACGACAACGACGTGTCCGTCCACCCGGAGCTGACGTCCGGGAAGGCGCTCGGCGACCCGGTGCTGCTGGAGCATCTGGTGTCCAACCTCGTCGAGAACGCGGTCAAGCACAACGAGGAGGACGGCGGCGAGCTGTGGATCCGCACCGGCCTCCTTGAGGGGTACGCCACCGTCCAGGTCGAGAACACCGGCCCCGCCGTCCCCGCGTACGAGGTGGAGCGGCTGTTCGAGCCGTTCCGGCGGCTGAACGCCGACCGGGTCGAGTCGTCCAAGGGCGCCGGGCTCGGGCTGTCGATCGTCCGGTCGGTGGTGCTGGCGCACCGCGGCGCGGTCTACGCGGCGCCCCGCCCCGGCGGCGGCCTGATCGTCACCGTCCGCCTCCCGCCGGGCTGACCGGTCCCGCCCCGGGCGCGCTACTTCAGTGCGGCGGTGGCCACGGTCGGGAAACCGTCGTAGTCCATCTGCAGGCCGACGTACTTGTCGCTCCTCACCTGGGCCGTGTACGTGTCACCGACGAGGGGGATGAGGGCCATGTCGTCCAGTGCCAGTTTCTCGGCCTGCTTGAACAGGGCTGTCCGCGCACCGGCGTCCGGGTTCCGGAGGGCGCTGGACATCAGGCCGTCGAACCGGCCGTTCCTCCAGCCCGAGTAGTTGAAGTAGGAGTTCTCGCCGGTGGCGACGGCAGTGCCTCGCAGCAGGGGCCACAACATCGAACAGGCGCCGGGATAATCGAGACTCCAGGCGAATACGGCCAGGCCTGACGCGTCCTCCGAGACGAGGGATTCGCGGTACTTCTCGAAGTCGGTGACCGGGGTCTCCCTCATCTCGATCTTCCACCCGAGCGTCGTCCGCAGCCGGCCGCCCACCGCCTCGGCCAGCTTCTGGTAGACGGGCGACTCCCGGAAGTACAGGTTGACCTCCGTGCCCGGCCCGAGCCCGGCCTGCCCGGCGAGCTCCTTGGCCTTCGCCGGGTCCACCCGGTCGCATGGCGGGCAGGCGCCGGCCTCACCGAAGCCGCGGATCGCCGCCGGGACGATGCCGTGGGCGGGTTCGTAGCCGCTGCCGAGCATCTGGGCGAGCCTGGTGCGGTCGATGGCGTAGGACACGGCCTGCCTGGCCTCCCTGGATTTCATCGGCCCCCGGGCGGTGAGCGGGACGAGCATCCTGGCGCGCGGGCTGGTGCGGGTGACCGGCTCCTCCCCGGGGGCAGAGGCCGGGCCGCCGGCCTGGACGCCGGCCCAGTCGACCTCGCCGGCGGCGAAGGCCGCCCGGCCCGTGGCCGCGCTGGTGTTCACGATGACGGTGACGCGGTCGAACCTGGTCTTGCCGAACGCCCAGGCGTCGTTGCGGACGAGCGCGGCCTTATCGGCATCACGGTCGTATTCCTGAAGCGTGAACGCGCCGTTGCCGATGGGGTGGTAATTGAACGTCTCGTTGTCCGGCTTCCCCGCCTCCCGCGGGACGGGCATGAAGGCGGGCTCCGACAGGCGGGCCGGGAAGTCGCAGTTGGGGGAGGTGAGCGTGACGTTGAGGAGGGTGCCGGACACCACCTCGACCCCGGACAGCTCGTCGGCCTTTCCGTCCGCCACGGTGGTGAAGCCCTCGATGTCGGTCATCAGGGAGGAGCCGCCGCCGGTGTCCGCGACCGCCGCGCTGCGGGCCCAACCGCGGGCGAACGCCTGCGCGTCGACGGGTTCGCCGTTGCTGAACGTCGTCCCGCCCTTGACGCCGATCTTCCATTGCCCGCACGTGTCGTCCGGCGTGATCCGCGTGGCGAGGCGGTAGCGCGCGAGTCCGTCCTGGCCCAGCTCGGTGAGGCCGGTGAACAGCTGCCTGACAAGGAACCGCTCGCTTCCGCTGTTGGCGTGCGAGGGGTCGATCGTGCCGGCGTAGGACGTCGTGGAGTCGAGCGCCATCCGGAACGTGCCGCCCGTCCGGCCGGCCGGACTCGTGTCCGGTTCCGGATCGCCGTCGCCCGGGGTGAGCTGGGTGGCGATCACGGTGCCGGCGACCATCAGGGCGACCAGTGCCGCGCCGCCCGCGCTCGCCAGGACGCCGATGCGGGGCCCGCCGCCTTTCCCAGGCGGCGGTGACGGCCGCTGCGGTACCTGTGGCTGGGGACCGGGCGTCGGCGGGGCTGTCTGTTGCTGTGGTGTTCGTGGCTGCGGTGGCCTGTCGGGCGGCCGGACGCGCAGCCGCGCCGACTCGGTGGCCGCCGTCGCGGCGCCCTGGGTGAGCATCACGGCGTTCTCGCCGCCCTCGGCGTCCTGCTGGGCGCCCGGCTGCGGCAGGCTCCCCGCGAGGTCCAGCAGGCGCGCAAGGACGTGCTGGGCCGTGGGGCGGAGCGCCGGGTCCTTGCTGAGGCAGTCCGCGACGATTTCGCGCAGCGGCTCGTGCAGGTCGCCCAGGTCCGGGGGCAGGTTAAGGATGCGGTGCATGACCGCGGGGATGGAGTCCTGTCCGAATGCCGGGCGCCCGTTGGCCGCGTAGACCATCGTGGCGCCCCACGCGAAGATGTCCACGACCGGCGTGAGCGGCCCGCCGGAGATCTGTTCGGGTGCCATGTAGGCGGGGGTGCCGACGGCGGTGCTCGACATGGTGCCGGTCGCGTCCAGGGCCCGCGCGATCCCGAAGTCGATCACTCGCGGGCCGTCCGGTGCGAGGAGCACGTTGCCGGGCTTGAAGTCGCGGTGCACGACGCCCGCCTGGTGGATGGCGGCGAGGGCCGTCATCGTCCCGATCGCCAGCCGGTCCAGGTCGGTGCCGCGGCGCGGTCCGCCGGTGGCCACCACCTGGGAAAGTGATGGCCCTTGGATGTATTCGCTGACGATGTAGGGCTGGTCGCCCTCGACGTCGGAGTCCAGGACGCGGGCCGTGCAGAACGCCGACACCCGTTTGGCCACCGCGACCTCGGCCGCGAACCGGGACCTCGCCCTCGGGTCGCCGCTGAACCGCGCGTGCAGCAGCTTCACCGCGACCCGGTGGCCCGGCTCGTCCTCCCCGAGGTAGACGGCGCCCTGACCGCCCTCCCCGAGCAGGCCGGTCAGGCGGTAGGGGCCGAGCCGGGACGGGTCCCCCGCGCGAAGCGGGGCGGATGCCCCCGTCACTTGCTCACGGTCCCGCAGGCGTCCGCGGTCGGGGCCGAGCGACGCTGCCGCCACTCCCACCGCGTGCTGTCACCAGAAGATCTCCTTCGAAATCGTGCCCATGATCACCCAGGCCCGGCCTCCTACGTGAGTGCGGCGGTCGCGACGGTCGGGTCGCCGTCGTAGTCCATCTGCAGGCCGACGTACTTGCCGCTCTTCACGACGGCCGCGTGGCCGTCGTTGACGAGGGGGATGAGGGCCATGTCGTCCAGCGCCAGCTTCTCGGCCTGCTTGAACAGGGTGGCCCGGCCGTCGGCGGCCCGGTTCCGGAGGGCGCGGGACATCAGGTCGTCGAACTGCCCGTTCTTCCAGCCCGCGAGGTTGTAGTAGGAGTTCTCGCTGGTGGCGACGAGATCGCCGCCGAGGAGCGGCCAGAGCATCGAGTAGGCGCCCGGGTAGTTGGGGCCGTAGGCGAAGATCGCCAGCCCGGAGGCGTCGTCCGAGACGAGGGTGTCGCGGTACTGGGTGAACTCGGCGAGCGGGGTCGGCTTCAACTCGACCTTCCAGCCGAGCGTCGACTGCAACTCGTTCCGCACCGCCTCGGCGAGGGTCCGGTAGATCGGCGACACCCGGTAGTACAGGTTGACCTTCGCGCCCGGCTTGAGCCCCGCCTGCTCGGCGAGCGTCTTGGCCTTCTCCGGGTCCGGCCGTTCGCACGACGGGCACGGTCCGGGCGCGCCGAAGCCGGGGATCGCCGCCGGGACGATGCCGTGGGCGGGCTTGAGGACGCCGCCGAGCATGTCGCTGAGCTTCCTGCGGTCGATGGCGTAGGAGACGGCCTCCCGGGCCTGCTTGGTCTTCATCGGCCCCCGGGCGGTGATCGGGACGAGCATCCTCGTGAACGGGCCGGGACGGGTGACCATGTCCTTCCGGGGGGTCGAGGACAGGTCGTCGGTCTCGACGGGATACCAGTCGACCTGGCCGGCGACGTAGGCCGCGCGTCCCTTCGCCGCTTCGCCCAGGAGGAGCTCGACGCCGTCGAGCTTGGTCTTGCCGAACGCCCAGGAGTCGTTGCGCACGAGCGAGGCGCTCGCGTCCTCCCTGTACTCCTTCAGCGTGAACGGCCCGTTCCCGACGGGATGGGTGTTGAAAGCCTCGTTGTCGGCGTTCCCCGCGGCCTCGGGGACGGGCATGAAGGCCGGTTCGGACAGCCGGGCGCCGAAGTCGCAGTTGGGGGAGGTGAGCGTGACGTTGAGGAGGGTGCCGGACACCACCTTGACCCCGGACAGTTCGTCGGCCTTGCCGTCCGCGACATCGAGGAAGCCCTCGATGTCGTTCATCAGGTAGGCGGCGCTGCCGGCCTTCGTCGCGGCGCTGCGCGTCCATCCGCGGGCGAACGCCTCCGCGTCGACGGGCGTGCCGTCGCTGAAGGTCGTCCCGTCCTTGATGCCGATCTTCCATTGCCGGCACGCCGGGTCCGGTGTGATGCCGGTGGCGAGGCGGTTGCGCACCGTGCCGTCCGCGCCGAGTTCGGTCAGGCCGGTGAACAGCTGCTTGACCAGGAACCGCCCGGTACCGCCGTAGACGTGCGACGGGTCGATCTCCCCGCCGCCGGTGCCGGGCGGCAGGGCCGCCATCCGGAACGTGCCGCCGGTGCGGCCGCCCGTGGTGCCCGGCGGGTCGGGCTCGTCCTCGCGGGCGAGCTGGACGGCGACGACGGTGGTGACGAGCACCAGGGCGACCAGCGCGGCGCCGCCGACGCTCGCCAGGACGCCGATCCCGGGCCTGCCGCCTTTCCCCGGCGGCTTGGCGGGGCCGGTGCCCGGGGCCGGGAACGACGGCCCGGACGGTCCGGACGGCCAGGTCGGGCCGCCGGGCCCGCCCTGCGGTGCCGGTGACGACCATGGCGGCCCCGGCGGCGGGGGAGCGGGCATCGGCATGCCGGGGAAGGGCTGAGGCGTCTGCGGCTGCGGTGCGTGCCCGTGGGGTTGCGGCGGCGCCGGCTGGACGCGCAGCCGCGCCGACCCGGTGGCCGCCGTCGCGGCGCCCTGGGTGAGCATCACGGCGTTCTCGCCGGCCTCAGCGTCCTGCTGGGCGCCCGGCTGCGGCAGGCTCCCCGCGAGGTCCAGCAGGCGCGCCAGGACGTGCTGGGACGCGGGACGGAGCGCCGGGTCCTTGCTGAGGCAGTTCGCCACGATCTCGCGCAGCGGCTCGTGCAGGTCCCCGAGTTCCGGGGGGAGGTTGAGGATGCGGTTCATGACCGCGGGGATGGAGTCCTGCCCGAACGCGGGCCGCCCGTTGGCCGCGTAGACCATCGTGGCGCCCCACGCGAACACGTCGGCCGCCGGTCCGACCTGCGCCCCGGAGATCTGCTCGGGCGCCATGTAGGCGGGCGTGCCGACGGCCGTGCTCGACATCGTGCCCGTCGCGTCCAGCGCCCGCGCGATCCCGAAGTCGATCACTCGCGGGCCGTCCGGTGCGAGGAGCACGTTGCCGGGCTTGAAGTCGCGGTGCACGACGCCCGCCTGGTGGATGGCGGCGAGGGCCGTCATCGTCCCGATCGCCAGCCGGTCCAGGTCGGCGCCGCTCCGCGCGCCGTCGGCCGTCAGCACCTCCGAAAGCGACGGGCCCTCGATGTACTCGCTGACGATGTACGGGCGGTCGCCCTCGACGTCGGAGTCCAGGACGCGGGCGGTGCAGAACGCCGACACCCGTTTGGCCACCGCGACCTCGGCCGCGAACCGGGACCTCGCCCTCGGGTCGCCGCTGAACCGCGCGTGCAGCAGCTTCACGGCGACCCGGTGGCCCGGCTCGTCCTCCCCGAGATAGACGGCGCCCTGACCGCCCTCCCCGAGGAGGCCGGTCAGGCGGTAGGGGCCGAGCTGGGGCGGATCACCCGGGCGTAGCGGGGTGACCGCCGCCGTCACTTGCTCACGGTCCCGTAGGCGTCGGGCGACGGCGAGGACCGGCGCTGCCGCCACTCCCACCGCATGGTGTCACCGGATCCGGAGGGGATGAACGTGATGTAACCCGGCGCGCACTCGCTCGGATCCATGCTCGCCATCGGCTCCTCCCGGTACTCGATCTTCGAGCTCTCCTCGTCACCGGACAGCAGCGACAGCCTGGTGTAGCAGTTGTCCTGCGAGCCGGACGGGTACTCGTACCGCGCGGTGCCGCTGGTGCGCAGGAGCGCGAACCGGACCTCGAACCTCGTGTGCCCGGCTCCGGCGCCCGGCTGGTTCCCGTCGCCCGCGAACACGCCGAGAAGCCCGCCCCGGGCGGTGGTCGTCGACGTCGGCCGCTCGCTCGGCGTGTAGGTGGCGGGCGGCAGGTACGGATCCGGGTCCTCGTCGCTGTCGGCGGCGATGACGACGAACGCGATGACCGCGATGAACGCGATCAGCGCCAGCACACCGCAGCCGATCGCGATGATCGGCCCGGCGGAGCCGGACTGCTTCGGCGGCCGCCCGTATCCCGGTCCCGGCGGGACGGGCTGCTGCATCGGCATCGGCATCCGCGGCTGCGTCTGCGGCGGAGGCGGCATCGCCCCGCCCTGGTACATCGGCATCGGCGGCGGCGTGATCGGCTGCGGAGGCGGCGTGGTCGGGCCCGGCGCGCCCTGGTGCATCGCCATCGGCGGCGGCGTGATCGGCTGCTGCTGCGGCCGGGGCTGCGGGGCCGGCGGCACCGGAGGCGGCGGCGGAAGCTGCGAGGCGATCCGGGTGCCCTGGTTGAGCAGGTCCTCCTGGCCGCCCTGGCCCGCCGGCGCTGCGCCGACGTGCCCCAGCAGGTTCAGCAGGAGCTGCGCCGCAGGCGGGCGCAGGCCCGCGTCCTTGGACAGGCAGCGGGCGACCAGGTCGCGCACCGGGCCCGGAGGCAGCGCCGACAGGTCGGGTTCCTCGTTGAGGATCCGGTTGATGATGACCGGCAGCGTGTCGGCCTCGAACGGCGACTGCCCGGTGGCGGCGAACACCATCGTGGCGCCCCAGGCGAAGATGTCCACGGCAGGGGTGAGCGGCGCGCCGGTGAGCTGCTCGGGCGCCAGGTAGCCGGGGGTGCCGACCACCATTCCGGTGGCGGTCACCGCGCTCTCCTGCGAGTTGACCGTCCGGGCGATGCCGAAGTCGACGACGCGCGGGCCGTCCGAGGCCAGCATGACGTTGTTCGGCTTGAAGTCGCGGTGCACGATGCCGGCCTCGTGGATGGCCGCGAGCGCGGTCACCGTGCCGATCGCGAGGCGCTCCAGCTCGGCGGCGCTCCGCGGGCCGTTGTGGGCGACCACGTCGTGCAGCGACGGCCCGTCGATGAACTCGCTGACGACGTACGGCTGGTCGCCGTGGACGTCGGCCTCGATCACGCGGGCCGTGCAGAAGGGCTCGACCTTCTGCGCGGCGCTCACCTCACGGGTGAAACGGGCACGCGCCGCCGGGTCGTTCGCCATCTGCGCGTGCAGCAGCTTGACCGCGACGTACTCACCTCCCGGCGTCTTGCCGAGGAAGACGGCGCCCTGACCCCCGGCGCCCAGTCGTCCGACGACTTCGTACTGTCCCAGTGCCCTAGGATCGCCCGGCTCCAGCGGAGCGGCATCCGGCATCTGACCCTCCAGTGACCCGCAGTGATGTCCCGCGACATTGTGCGCCGGACCCCGTCGCGAGGCCATCCGCCGGCGATTGCCGGACTGGCCCCGCAGGGGGCCCGCCCCCAACCTCAGGCGGGCACGATATCGCGTTAGTTCAGACGTTTCACTGAAGCGTCTGGTTCGATCGCCGGCCAGCCGGATCAGGCCGCCGCGCCGCGCCGGGCCGGTCGGCGCGCATAACGTCCCCGGGACCGATATGATCCCCGCCGCCGCGGGATCCCCGGCGGATGTCCCGGTTTCGGATTCCACGCCGAGACGGCCGCCGGGTATGTGACGGAAGACACATTACGAGGAAGAGATCCGGGTGACGGGTGTCACTCGTGGGAACGGTCGCGCCTTGTGTGTCACAGGTCACCAACCGTGACAGAATTTCCCGCCCGGATCGGGCACAAGAACGGTCCCCCGAGCGTTAGATCCGCGCGACGGGGCGCATAAAGCACTGAGGGGGATGGAGATAGAAGATGGCGACCGACTACGACAGCCCACGCAAGACAGACGACGATCTCAGCGAGGACAGCCTCCAGGAGCTCCAGGCCCGGCGCGCCGACAAGGCGGCCAGCATCATCGATGAGGACCTGGACGCCGGCGAGGTCGCCGAGCTGCCCGGTGCGGACCTGTCCAACGAGGAGCTCACCTTCCGGGTGGTTCCGCGGCAGGCCGACGAGTTCACGTGCACGCGCTGCTTCCTGGTGCACCACCGCAGTCAGTTGGCCGCCGAGAAGAACGGCCAGCCGATCTGCCGCGAGTGCGCCGCCTGACCGGGAGTGGCCGCGGGTGACGGGAGAGATCGAACGACGTCATGACGACGTGGAGCCGGCGCACGGCGACGGCTCCACCGAACTCGGTGAGCTCATTGGACGGCTCACCGGCGACGAGGACATGGACCGCGAGACCCGCGGCCGCCTGCTCGGGAGACTGGCCCGGCTGCTCGGCCAGAACGCCCGCAAGGTGGGCGCCGCGGGGATCGGGCGCGGCCGGTTGCTCGGCGACCTGCTCATCGAGGCCGCCCCGCACATCCCGATCCGCGACCTCGAGACGTTGCAGGCCCACCATCCCGGCCTGATGGGCGAGCAGCTCGCCGACAAGCTCGTCAAAGTGGCCGGAAACGGCACCACCGCCGTCGGCGCGGCGGGCGGCGCGCTGGCCGCCGTGCAGTTCACCGCCCCGCCGCTGCTGCTGACGGCGCCCGCCCAGCTCGCCGCCGAGACCCTGGTGATCGCGGCCATCGAGGTCAAGATGATCGCCGAGCTGCACGAGGTCTACGGCGTCCGCGTCCAGGGCACCGGCACTGCCCGCGGCGCCGCGTTCATCACGTCCTGGGCCCGGCAGCGCGGCATCAACCCCCTGGAGACCGGCTCCCTCACCAGTGCCCTGGGGACGGCCGCGAAGTCGGCCCTGCGCAAGCGCATGCTGCGGACCTTCGGCCGCAGCATGGGCACGATGGGCCCGTTCCTCACCGGCGCCGCGGCCGGTGCCGCCCTCAACCGCTCGGCCACGAAGGTCCTGGCGGCCAAGGTTCGCAACGACCTGCGCCACGCCGTCGGCACCCCGCCCCCGCTCCCGCAGGATCACCGCCGTCTGAAGAAATCCGCGGACTAGGGCCGGTGCGGGCGACGCCCCCGGTCGCCCGCACCGAGCGGGGCCCGTCGAGCCGGGCCCCGCCGCCTAGCCGTCGCTTCTGAGGTGGGCCGGCAGGTCGCCGGTGCCCTTGGTCCACTGGTGCGCGACGGCCCGGGTCGCCAGCAGGCGCGAGATCTCCATGCCGACGCCCATCACCACGGCCCAGCCGAGTGCCTCCAGCAGGTCCACGTCAGGGGACTCGGGGTTGGTCGGCGGCTCCTTGCCGGTGGTCTTCTTCCAGGCCAGCGTGATGGCCTTCTTCGCGACGAAGCCGCCTGCGAAGGCCGCGGCGCCGGCCATCACCCGCCAGCCGATGTCGCCCTTGTCCGCCATGATCGTCCTCCACTCGTCAGTGTTGTCCGCGCCCGCGAGCCCTCGGCAGTCCGCCCGTGCGTGCCGCCTCCGACGCTACCGGAACGGCCCGCCTCCGGCGGCGGAGGTGATCGCCGCGTCGGCGCCGTTAAATGGCATGCGGGCGGGGCCGATGTCAATACCATTGGGCCATGACAGAGCAGCCGCGTACTCCGCACGTCCCCGCCAAGCCCTCCCTCGACGGCTTGGAGGACAAGTGGGTACGCGCCTGGGAGGACGACGGCGTCTACCGCTTCGACCGCACCCGGCCACGCGGCGAGGTCTACTCGATCGACACCCCGCCGCCCACGGTGAGCGGTTCCCTCCATGTCGGGCACGTCTTCTCCTACACCCACACCGACGCCGTCGCGCGGTTCCACCGCATGCGCGGTCGGGCGGTCTTCTACCCCATGGGCTGGGACGATAACGGCCTGCCCACCGAGCGCCGCGTCCAGAACCACTTCGGTGTCAGGTGCGACCCGTCGCTGCCGTACGATCCGGACTTCGAGCCGCCGGCCCGGCCCGACCCGAAACGACAGGTGCCGGTTTCGCGGCGCAGCTTCATCGAGCTGTGCGAGCAGCTCACCGAGGTGGATGAGAAGGCGTTCGAGGAGACGTGGCGCCGCGTCGGCCTGTCGGTCGACTGGAGTCGGCTCTACACGACGATCGGCAGCGCCTCCCGCACGGCGTCGCAGCGCGCGTTCCTGCGCAACCTGGCGCGCGGCGAGGCGTACCTCTCGGAGGCGCCGACCCTGTGGGACGTCACGTTCCGCACGGCCGTCGCGCAGGCCGAGCTGGAGGACCGCGAGCAGCCCGGCGCCTTCTACCGGATCCGCTTCCACGGTGACGAGCGGCCCGTCTACATCGAGACGACGCGTCCCGAGCTGCTGCCCGCGTGTGTCGCGCTGGTCGCGCATCCCGACGACGAGCGGTACCGGGAGCTGTTCGGGACGACCGTCCGCACGCCGCTGTTCGATGTCCGGGTCCCGGTCGTCGCGCACCGGCTGGCCGAGCCCGACAAGGGCTCCGGCATCGCGATGATCTGCACGTTCGGCGACGTCACGGACGTCACCTGGTGGCGTGAGCTCGACCTGCCCACCCGCGCGGTCATCGGCTGGGACGGGCGTTTCGCCGCGGACCCGCCGCAGGGCGTCCCGGCGCACCCCTACGGCGAGCTGGCCGGGAAGACGGTGTTCTCCGCGAAGGAACGCGTCGTCGAGCTGCTGCGCGAGTCCGGCGACCTGGACGGCGAGCCCCGCAAGATCAGCCGGCCGGTGAAGTTCTACGAGAAGGGCAGCAAGCCCCTGGAGATCGTCACGACCCGGCAGTGGTACATCCGCAACGGGGGACGTGACGAGGGCGTGCGCGCCGAGCTCCTCGCGCGCGGCCGCGAGCTGGAGTGGCATCCCGGCTACATGCGGGCCCGCTACGAGAACTGGGTCGAGGGCCTGAACGGCGACTGGCTGATCTCGCGGCAGCGGTTCTTCGGCGTGCCCATCCCGGTCTGGTACCCGCTCGACGACTCCGGCGAGCCGCGCTACGACGAGCCGATCGTCCCGTCCGAGGACGTGCTGCCCGTCGACCCGTCCTCCGACGTCCCGCCGGGCTTCACCGAGGACCAGCGCGGCAAGCCGGGCGGCTTCGCCGGCGACCCCGACATCATGGACACGTGGGCGACGTCGTCGCTGACGCCGCAGATCGCGGGCGGCTGGGAGCGCGACGCCGACCTGTTCGGCCGGGTGTTCCCCTACGACCTGCGTCCCCAGGGGCACGACATCATCCGGACGTGGCTCTTCTCCACGGTCGTCCGCGCGCATCTGGAGCACGGCTCGCTGCCGTGGAAGGGCACCGCGCTGTCGGGGTGGATCCTCGACCCCGACCGCAAGAAGATGTCGAAGTCGAAGGGGAACGTCGTCACGCCGATCGACCTGCTGCGCGAGTACGGCTCCGACGCCGTCCGCTACTGGTCGGCCAGCGGCCGCCCGGGGACCGACACGGCGTTCGACACCGGCCAGATCAAGGTCGGCCGGCGGCTCGCCATCAAGATCCTCAACGCGTCCAAGTTCGTGCTGGGGCTGGGCGAGGTCGATGCCGATGTGTCGGTGACCGAGCCGCTCGACCGGGCGATGCTCGCGGTGCTGTCCGATGTCGTCAAGGACGCGACAGAGGCGTTCGAGGGCTACGACTACGCGCGGTCTCTGGAGCGCACCGAGCGGTTCTTCTGGGAGTTCTGCGACGACTATCTGGAGCTGGTCAAGGCCCGCGCCTATGGGGACGGGCCGGAGGCGCGGTCGGCGCGGGCGGCGCTGCGCACGGCGCTGTCGGTTCTGCTGCGCCTGTTCGCGCCGATCCTGCCGTTCGTGACCGAGGAGGTCTGGTCGTGGTGGCGGCACGGGTCGGTGCACACGGCGTCCTGGCCGTCGGCGGCCGAGCTGCCCCCGGGCGGCGACCCGGCGGTCCTGGCCGCGACGGGTGAGGCGCTCCGGCAGGTCCGCAAGGCCAAGTCGGAGGCGAAGGCGTCGATGCGCGCCGACGTGTCCCACGCGACGGTGCGCGGCGCCGAGGTGCTGCGGATCGCGCGGCCGGATCTGGCCGCCGCCGGGCGTATCGCCGACCTGACGCTGGAGGACGCCCCCGCCGACCTGACCGTCGACGTCGTCCTCGCGCCCGTTAGCTAGATCACCCCGCAGGAGGTGGTTCCCCTCTTGACCCGGGCTCCGCGCGATCCCCATATTAGATGACGAGTCTAATTGGGCCGGGTCGGAGGGGACGGATGGGCGAGATCGATGAGCGGCACCCCGCCATCACCCCGCGCAGGGTGAAGTTCGACTGGGCGGGCACCCCGCTGCACTGGATCCCCGGCGAGCCGGTCGCCACGCACTTCATCAACGTGCTGCATCTGCTCCTGCCCGCCGGAGAACGATGGTTCGTGCACGTCTACAAGCAGACGCTCCCGCTCGTCGAGGACGACGAGCGCCTCTACCGCGAGGTCAAGGGCTTCATGGGGCAGGAGGCCGTGCACGCCTACTCCCACCAGGGCGTCCTTGACCGGCAGATGCTCGCCCAGGGCCTCGATCCGCGGCCGCTCACCGTCCGGATCGAGTGGATGTTCAAGCGGCTGCTCGGCGACCGGTGCCCGCTGCCCGGCATGTCCGGGCGGCGCTGGCTGCACGTCCGGATCGGCATCATCGCGGGGATCGAGCACTACACCGCCGCGCTCGGCCAGTGGATCCTGGACGCCCGCGAACTGGACGAGGCCGGCGCCGACCCCACGATGATGGACCTGCTGCGCTGGCACGGCGCCGAGGAGGTCGAGCACCGCTCCGTCGCCTTCGACGTCTACGAGCACGTGGCCGGCCGGTACTGGATGCGGTTCGTCGCGTTCTTCCTCGGCGTCCTGGCGATGCCGCTGATGGTGTACGCGGGGGCGGTGTACCTGTGCCGCGCCGACCCGGCGCTGAAGGGCGTCCGGCCCCGGATCCGCGACTACCGGCGGGCGGTGCGGCGGGGGCTGTTCCCCAGCAACCGGTTCATGATCGCCGCCGCCCGCGCCTACCTGCGGCGCGACTACCACCCGTCCCGCGAATGCTCGACCCAGCGCGCCCTCGACTACCTGGCCGTCTCGCCCGCCGCGCGGGCCGCCGGCCACCGGGCGTCCTGAGCCGCGGCGGGCCCGGCCGCCGCGACCGCGCCGACCGGCGGCGGGGCCCGCCGCTCACACCTCGCAGGGCAGATGCTTGATGCCGTTGATGAAGCTGGAGAACAGCCGGTCGGGTTCGCCGGTGGCGCGGATCTCCGGGACGCGCGTGAACAGCTCGCGGAACATCACCGTGATCTCCCGCCGGGCGAGGTTGGCGCCGAGGCAGAAGTGCGGGCCGGGACCCCCGAACCCCACATGCGGGTTGGGTGAGCGCGTGATGTCGAAGGCGTCGGGGTTCTCGAACACCGACTCGTCGCGGTTGGCCGAGTTGTAGAACAGCAGGACCTTGTCGCCCGCCTTGTACTCGTGGCCGTTCATCTCGTAGTCCTGGGTCAGCGTCCTGCGGAACTGGATGACCGGCGTGGCCATCCGGACGATCTCCTCGACGGCGCCCGGCGCGTGGGTGTCGAAGTCCTCCAGCAGCAGGGCGCGCTGCTCCGGGTTGTCGGTGAGCAGCTTCAGGCCGTGCGACATGGCGTTGCGCGTCGTCTCGTTCCCGGCCACCACGAGCAGGATGAAGAACGAGCCGATCTCCTGGTCGGTGAGCCGCTCCCCGTCCACCTCGGCCGAGATCAGCGCGGACACCAGGTCGTCGCCCGGGTACCGGCGCCGCTTCCGGGCCAGCTTCATCGCCAGGTGGTTCAGCTCGTACCCGGCGACCATCACCTTGAGGAGCCCGTACAGCGCGCCGAGGCGGGTGATGCCGTCGCGGGTGTAGTCCCTGCCGCCGCTGTACTCGGGGTCGCCCAGGCCCAGGATGGTGTTCGTCCGGTCGTACACCATCGGGCGCACCCGCTCGGGGATGCCCATCATGTCGCAGATGACCTGGAGCGGCAGCCGCGCCGCGACGTCGGTGACGAAGTCCGCCGACCCCTTCTCGATCAGGTCGTCCACGATCCGGGTCGCGGTCGCCTGAAGGTCGGTCTCCATCTTCTCCAGGATGCGCGGGGTGAACGCCCGCGACACGATCCGCCGGATCTTGGCGTGCCGCGGGTCGTCCATGTTGATCATCGAGCCGAAGTAGCGGGCCAGGTAGCCCGGCAGGTCGGCGATGCTGTTGGAGCACGGCTCGCTGCTGAAGATCTGCGGCGTGCGGCTGGCCTCGACGACGTCGGCGTGCCTGGCCAGCGCGTAGAAACCGGGCCCGGTCTTGACGAAGGGCAGCTTCAGCTCCTGGAAGAACGCCGGGTGCTCGCGCCGCCGCAGCTCCGCGAACGCCGCCATGCGCCGCTCGGGCGGCAGCGCCCAGAACTCCAGGTTCGACAGGTTGCCGTCGACCTTCTCCCGCGCCGTGGTCGTCATGCCGCGCCACCACCCTCGAAGCCGTATCCAGAATCTGGTTCGGTTTCTATCGAATCGAGGTCCAATGACGACGTCAAGGCGAATCGGCCGATCTCACCCCATCTGGGCCACTATGCGTGACAAATCTGCTACGACCGGCGTGCCCGGCGCCGCCTGGTTTCCTGGAAGGGTGGGCATCGCGTACGAGCGGGTAGGGTCAACTGCCGGACTCGCGCGGCGGCGGCGTTTCAGCGCCGGCCGGGCACGGCGCCCTGGATAGGGTCGTGGGGTTCTCCGGCAGGCGGCGCGTGAGGTGATCCCGTGAGCAAGGTCGATGTTCTGATCCGGCGGCTGGACCCCGGGCTGCCTCTGCCGCAGTACGCCCACGCGGGCGACGCGGGCGCCGATCTCGTCGCCGCCGTGGACGTCGAACTGCCGCCGGGAGAGCGCGCCGTCGTCCCGACCGGCATGGCGATCGCGCTGCCGGACGGCTACGCCGCTTTCATTCACCCCAGGTCCGGTTTGGGCGCTAGGTTGGGGGTGACGATAGTCAACGCACCCGGTACGGTCGACGCCGGCTATCGGGGTGAGATCAAGGTGACCCTGCTGAACACCGACCCCCGCGCCACGGTGACGCTGCGGCGCGGAGACCGCATTGCGCAGATGGTCGTGCAGCGGGTGGAACAGGCGGTGTTCCACGAGGTCGCCGAGCTTCCCGGATCGGCGCGCGGCACCGGCGGGTTCGGTTCCACCGGCGGATTCGGTCCCACGCGTGATTTCGGGAACAATGAGCACAGTCGAGAAGGAGCGTGAGTCGTGGCTTTTGGACGTCGCCGGCAGGCCGAGGAGCCCGCGAAGGGGCCTGAGCAGGGGCCCGAGGTGACCGAGGAGCCGGCGGAGGCCGCTGAGGAGGAGGAGTCCGCCAAGGCGGAGTCCGCCGAGGGCGGCCCGTGGGACTCCGAGGACTCCTTCCCCGAGCTGCAGCGGCTCGACTTCGGGGCCATGCAGGTGCCGATCGCGCCCGGGCTGGGTTTCCAGGTGAACTTCGAGGCCACCCAGGTGGACGAGGAGGGCAACCCGCTCGACGGGCGTCCCGTCGCCGTGCTGGTGCAGTACGAGGAGAGCGCCATGCAGCTGCAGGTGTTCGCGGCGCCGAAGCGCAGCGGCATCTGGGACGACGTGCGCCGTGAGACCGCCAAGGACATCCAGGAGGAGGCGCAGGGCCAGACCCAGGAGGGCGACGGCCCGTTCGGCGCCGAGCTGCTGGCGATGGTCCCGGCGGCGCTGACCGAGGAGGTCCTCGCGGAGATGCCGAAGGAGGTCCGCGAGCAGATCCCGGCCGAGTTCGTCGAGCAGGGCTGGGCGCCGCAGATCATCCGCTTCCTCGGCGTGGACGGCCCCCGCTGGTTCCTGCAGGCCGTGGTGCAGGGCGCCGCGATCGAGGACGAGGAGCAGTGGCAGGTCCTGGAGGACGTGCTGCGCGGCGTGGTCGTCCACCGCGGCGACGCGCCGATGCCGCCCCGCGAGCTGCTGGAGCTGCAGATCCCCAAGGAGTTCAGCGAGGCCGGCCAGGAGGGCGAGGAGGAGCAGGAGGGCGAGGAGACCTTCAGCCCCTTCGAGCGCGGCCCCGAGATCACCGAGGTCCGCTGACCCGGACCGCCGGACCGGACGACATCGGCCCGCCCGCCCGCACGCCTTTTCGGTCGTGCGGCCGGGCGGGTTTTTGCCGTGTGCCGGACGTCCGCCCCCTTGCCTTGGACGCCCGCCGGGTGGTCAATCGGGACATGTCGAAGAAGACGCGCAAACGCCGGGCCCGCAAGCGCAGCAAGAGCAACAAGGGCAAGCGGCCCAACGCCCGCCGCTAGGTGTCGGTCGTCCACGACCCTGTCGTCTAGGTCTCGATCATCTCGAACGCCATCGCGTGCTCGACGCCGGCGGCGCGTCCGTCCTGCTCGGCGATGCCGGTGAGGAACGCCGCCGCGTCGAACCCGGTGCCCAGATTCGACAGGTACACGCGGTGCGCGAGCAGCGAGTCGATGCCGGCCCGCAGGTGCCCGGTGACGTCCACATAGTGCGTTGCCCGCGGTGATCCGCCGAACAGCGCGAACCGGGTGCCCTGCCACGGTTCGAGGCCGAGGTCGCGGAACACCCACCGGTTGGCCGCGTCCCTGATCGCGTCCGCGACGGCCAGCCCGAGGACCCGGTGGTCGGCCATGTTGAAGCCGCCGCCGGCGAAGGACTCCCGGAAGTTGATCGACAGCACCACCTCGGGCCGGTGCCGCCGGATCGCGCCCGCGAGCGCGCGCCGCAGCGTCAGCCCGTACTCCAGCATGCCGTCGGGCAGGTCGAGGAACTCGACGTCGTCGACCCCGACCCGGCGGGCCGCCTCGATCTGCTCGGCGCTGCGGATCCGGCGGACGTCATCGGGGTCCATCGAGTCGATCCCGGCCTCACCGCGGGTGGCCAGCACCTCCGTCACCGTCTTGCCCCGGCCGGTCCACTTGGCGATCGCCGCGGACGCCCCGTACTCCAGGTCGTCGGGGTGCGCGACGATCGTCAGCGCCCTTTCCCAGTCCTCAGGTACCGCTTCCATCCCCTCATCCTGTCCGATGCCGCCCGCGCGAAGCCTAAGATCGGCGCCATGCCCGCCGCCGAATCCCCGGAGCCGTCCGTTCCCGTGCGGATCAGGCGGCTGCGGAGCGGGATCATCGGCCGTCCGGAACGTGTCCGGGACGAGCCCGCCGGCGAACTGCTCTACCAGGCGGTGCGCGGGATCGGCGCGCTGGACGTGGACGACCCGGAACCGCTCGTCGCCGGACTGGCGGGACGTCCCGACGCCGTGCTCCGGGCCGAGGCCTTCCGGATCACACGTGAGGCCCTCCACGCGGCCCTGATGGCCCCGGCCCGCGCGCGGGCGGTCGTCGAGGGGCTCGCGGCCGACGTCCCGGACGCGCTGCGGGAACTCGCCGAGCCGTGGGCGGCGCTCGACCCGCTCCCGCACGAGCGGGTCCGCCGCCTCCTCGGCACCGGGCCCGCCGACGCCGCGGTCGAGGTCGCCGCCCGGCACGGCCATCGTGACGTCCTCACCGGCCTCGCCGCCGACCCCGCGCGGCCCCCGGCGCTGCGGCGCCGGTCCCTGGAACTGCTCGGCGGCCTGGCGACCCGCGAGGACGCCGGCGCCCTTGTGGCCATCGCCGCCCGGGATCCGCTGCTGCTCGCGGGCCCCGCCGTCGCGTGCCTGGGCGGCATGCACCGGCGCGGCCATTTCCCGGCCGGACGGGACGTCCCGGCGATCGTCGGCCTGGCCCTCGCCGACCACCGCGTCCCCGCAAGGGACCTCGCCACCGTCCTGTACTCGCGCAGGCACGAGACCCTGCGGGAGCTGACGGCGGCGGACGGGGACTGGCCCCGGCGCCTGGAGTTGCTGATCGCGCTCGACGAGCAGGGCGTGCCGGGCCTGGAGATCGGCGAAGCCGTCGCCGCAGCGGTGCGCCGCTGCGCCGAAGCCGGCGCCGACCCCGCGCCGTTCCTGCGGGCGCTCCGCCGGCTCCGGTACACGGCCGCCGAGGAGACCGTCCTGGCCCTGCTGCCGCGTTCGCCGCGGGAGGCCCTCGGCGCCCTCGAAGCCGTCGGAGGCGCCCGGACGGTCGCGGTCCTGCGCGCCGGGCTGGGGCTGGACGGCGGGGGCATCGCCCCGCATCTCCGGCCGTTCAGGCACCGGGCTCTGGAACTGCTCTGGCACCTCACCGGCGACGCGGGAGCGCGGCGAGCCGTCCTGGAACGGCTCGACCCGCGCGATGTGCCCCGCCGCATCGCCGACGACCTCGGCGGGCCCGACCCGCGGGAACTGGCGCTGCTCCGCGCGGACCTGGACCCGGAGAACCCGGCCGAGGCGCTCCGCAGGCTGGCCCGCAACGGTGACGCGACCACGCTGCCGGCCATCGCCGACCTGCTGCTCCGGGTCGTGTCGGAAGAGGAGGCGCCCGACCTGGACGAGGCCCTCGCCGCCGTTCGCGACCTGGGCGGCCGCCTCTTCCGGCGGAGCGCGCTCCGGCCCCGCTGCCTGCTGGACGCCGCCGGTGCGGGGGAGGCCGGCGACGCCGTGCTCGCGGACATGGTCCTCGGCCTGCTGGACCGTCCGGGGCTCGGGCCGGCGGAGCTGACGGCTCTGCTGGACGTGCTGCGCCGCGCCCCCTACCGCCGCACGAGGGCGCGCGTGCATCCGCTGCTGCGGCACCGCGACCGGCACGTCCGCGGGCGGGTGATCGCGGTCCTCGCCGCGGACGGCGGCGACGCGCGGGCGCTGTCGGCGAGCCTGATCCCGCTCACCGCCGCCGGTGACGCGCAGACGGTCCGGCAGGCGATCCTCGCGCTGGCGGAGGCCGGTGCGGACTGGGCCGCGCCCGCGATCGCGGACTGCCTCGACCACCCCAACATGAACGTCAAGAAGACGGCGGCGTCGGCCCTGGCCCGGGCGGGCGCGCCGGGGGCCGTCCCGAAGCTGCTGTTCTGGCTCGGCCGGCACGACAACCCGGGTCTGCGGGAGGCGCTCACCGGGGCGCTGCGCGCCGTCCTCGGCGACGCCTTCGCCGCGACCGTCCTCGCGGCGGCGGAACGCGAACCGGACCGGCCCCTGCTGCTGCGGAGCCTCGACGGCCTGCTCGGCGCGCGGGAGGTCGCCGCGCTGGCCCGGCGCGGCATCACGGTTCGGGCGAAGGAGCCCTCGCCGGTCCCCGATGTGGACGCTCTGCTCGATCACGGGTGGGACGCCGGTGTCGCGCGCCGGGTCGTGGACGCCTACGAGCGCGAGCCCCGGACTCCACCGTTCGCGCGTCTGCGTCCGATGCTCCCGCGCTGGCTGGACATGGCGGGCTCCGATCTTCGCGTCCTCCGCCTGGTCGGCGGGATCTGCCCGCCGCCGTGGCCGGACGCCGAACTGGAGGTGTTCGCCCGGTCCGCCGCGACCCTGGCCGACGGCCTGACGATCCCCGGTGATCACGACCGGCTGCTCCGGCTGCTGGAGGAGGCGATCCCGCGCGCCGGGCCCGCCGGGCGGCTGGAGATCGCCGAGCGGGTGCGCCGGCTGGAGCTCGGCCGGCCGGCGCTGGTCCTGCTGCGCCTTTGCGGCGCCATTCCGACGCGGGACGACCTCGAACGGGCCGTGGCCGCCGCCGGGCGTGCGGAACGCCCGGAGCGGGAGGTGGAGGCCGTCCTTCGAGAGGCGTTCGGGCAGGAGCCCGTCGAAGGCTCCGCCCCGCTCCGGGAGGAACTCGGCCGCGAGGTCCGCGACATCGCGTCGCTGCGGCGGACGCGCGCCCGGACGGACGCGCCGTCGCGGGACGTGCTCGACGCGCTGATCAGCGTTTTCCGGCAGGCCCCGCCAGACGTGCGCGGCGTCCTCCTCGACTGGATGGTGGAGTTGCAGCCGCTCGGCGCCCCGCCCTGGACGCTCGCCGAGGAGTCCCGCCGCCCGGGCCCGGAAGTCCGGACGCCGCGTGCCGGCGACCTGGACCAGCCCCGCTCCGGCGCCCAGCGGCTGCGCCTTCTGGAGATGCTGGGCGACGCGCAGGCGGAGCGGCGGGAGACGGCGGCCCGCATTCTGCTCGGCTGGCCCGAGCCGCAGACCAGGCTCGCGGTCCTCAAGGCGTTCCTGCACGGCCGCGCGGACCTCACCGTCACGACGGCCCTGGCGCGGGCCCTGGACGACGCGGCCCTGGCGGACCTGGACGGGGACGGAGACGGAGACGGCAAGACCGCCGAGCGGTTCGCGCGCCTGGCCGTCCACCTGGAACCGGCCGGCCTGGACCGGTTCGTCGCCGCCCTGATCGCTGCCTGGGAGGACGGGGACGCCGCCGCGCGGGACGCGGCCGGCCGGGCGCTCCGGCGCGCGTCGCCCGACGTCGTGGCCGGGGCCGTCTCCGCGCGGCTCGCGACCGGCGCCTGGGGGCTGCTCGACCTCCTCGCGCGGCGGCCGTTGCTGCGCACCCCCGAACTGGACCGGGTCCTCCGGCGCCTGCACGACGAGGGACGCGACGACCTCGCGGAACTGCTCGTCCTGGAGGCCGGCCCGCTGCGGGAACCCGGAGCGGCCGTCCAGGACGAGGCCGCGTTGAGGAGCCTGCGCGAGCGCAGGGCCGGCGCCGTCCGCGAACCGGCACGCGCGGAGCTGTTCCGGCAGGCCAGGGAGGGTGGCCCCAAACAGGTCCGCCGCGCGCTCACCGGCCTCGCCGAACGTCACGAGGACGCTCACGCCGACCCCGACCCCGAGCTGGAGGAGCTGCTCGCGGAGCTGATCGTCCACCGCGAGACGAAGGTGCGGCTGCACGCGCACCGCATCTCGCGGCGCGTCCTGGACCGGCCCCGGTACCTGGAGCAGACGACCCGCCTCCTCGACGATCCCGAGCCCGACGTCGTCCGCGCCGCCGTCAGGACCCTCGGCCACGCCGCCTGGGAGCCCGCGATCCCCGGACTCGTCGCCCTGCTCGCCCATCCCCGCGAGCCCGTCCGCGCCGCCGCCGCGGCGGCGCTCGTCATGATCGGTGCACCCGCCGTTCCGGCGCTGCGCCATGCCGAGGGCCGCGCCCGCCCGGACCGGCGGCACCGCTACACCGCCGTGCTGGAGGGGATCGGCTGAGCCGCGGCGGCGCGGCTGAACGGTGGGGTTTTGCCTACCCCGATCGGCGTGCTGGACCCATCCTCTTGGGCCTTCACCGTCCGTAACTTCGTTTCCGGAGGCGCCCATGAGGGGCGCCGGGCTGGAGGCAGGACGATGTTCGGACGTAAGGGCCCGGATCCGGCAGGACGGCGCACGGGTGAGGCGCTCCGCCTGGCGGGCGTGCGCAAGGTGTACGGAGCCGAGGGCAACCGGGTGGTCGCGCTGGACGGCGTGTCGCTGTCGCTTCCGACGGGGTCGTTCACCGCGGTGATGGGCCCGTCCGGGTCGGGTAAGAGCACGTTGCTGCAGTGCGCGGCGGGCCTCGACCGTCCCACCGAGGGCCGGGTCTTCGTGGACGGCACCGAGCTGTCCGGGGACGGCGAGGCCGCGCTGACCAAGTTCCGGCGCAGCCGGATCGGTTTCGTCTTCCAGCAGTTCAACCTGCTGCCGACGCTGGACGTCATGCAGAACGTGGTGCTGCCGCTGAAGCTCGCGGGCCGCAAGGTGGACCGGGCGCGGGCGCGGACCGTGCTGGAGCGCGTCGGCATGGGCGACCGCCTCGGCCACCTGCCGGCGGAGCTGTCGGGCGGGCAGCAGCAGCGGGTGGCGATCGCGCGGGCGCTGGTCACCGAGCCGCGGGTGCTGTTCGCGGACGAGCCGACGGGCGCGCTCGACACGCGCAGCGCCCGTGACGTGCTGGGCCTGCTCCAGGAGTCGGTGCAGATGCTCGGGCAGACGGTGGTGATGGTCACCCACGACCCGGTCGCCGCGTCCTATGCGGGTTCGGTGCTGTACCTCGCGGACGGGCGGATCGTCGGGCACCAGGCCGCGCCGACCGCCGAGGCCGTCGCGGAGCGGATGACGCACCTGGCCGACGAGGTCGAGCGTCAGCGGACGATGGCGGGGGCGTGAGCGGCATGTTCGGATTGGCGATCAGTTCCCTGCGCAGGCGGGCCGGGGCGTTCACGGCGAGTTTCCTCGCGATGTTCCTCGGCTCGGCGATCATCATGGCGTTCGCCTCGATGCTGGACACCGCGGAGGCGAGCGGCGCGACCGGGACGGCCCGCGAGACCCTCGTGATCATGGCGAACGTGGTCGGCGGCTGGGGCCTGCTGCTGGTGGTCTTCGCGGTCGCCTCGACCATGACCCTGTCGGTCCGGCAGCGGGCCGGGGAGATGGCGCTGCTGAAGAGCGTCGGCGCGACCCCCGGCCAGCTCGCCCGGATGATCGTCGGCGAGGCCGCGGGGCTGGCGGTGGCGGCGGCGCTGCTCGGGATCTTCCCCGCGATGCTGCTCGGCCGGGGCCTGCTCGGGTTGCTGCACGACACCGGCCAGGTCCCGGCGGAGGTCGGCTACGGCTTCGGGCCGATCGCGCTGACGATGGGCCTGGGGATCATGTTCGTGTCCGCGACCGCCGCCGCGCTGATCACCGCGCGCCGCGCCGCCCGCGTCCGGGTGGCCGAGTCGATGACGGCCGCGGCGACCGACACCGGGAGGCTCAGCAGGAAGCGGATCGTGTTCGCGGTGCTCTTCCTCCTCCTCGCGCTGAGCGAGGCGATCATCACGGTCACGGTGATGGACGGCAAGGGAAGCGACGCGATGGCGACGTCCGGGCAGGCCGACATCTTCGCCGCGATCGGGCTGGCGCTGCTCGCGCCGGCGATCATGCGCCGGGTGACGGCGCTGGCGGCCGGGCCGATCCGGGTGCTGGGCGGTGCGACCGGCGACCTCGCGGCGAGCGTGATGCGCCGCCGGACGGGCGCCATGGCCGCCGCGGTCACGCCGATCATCCTGTTCGTCGGCACGGCGGTCGGCACGCTGTTCCTGCAGGCCACCGAGAACGCGGCGATGGAGGCGGCCGGGCTGGCCAAGACGGCGGAGCAGAAGAACATCGAGACGCTGAACTTCGTCGTGATCGGCATGGTGGTGCTGTTCACCGCGATCATGCTGGTCAACACGCTGATCGCGGCGACCGCGCACCGGCGGCGCGAGTTCGGGCAGACGCGGCTCGCGGGGGCGACGCCCCGGCAGGTGCTCGCCACCGCGGCGCTGGAGTCGGTGGTGCTGACCGTCACCGGCGTGATCGTCGGGACGGTCGCCGCGGTCTTCACGATCGTGCCGTTCGGCCTGGCCCGGCGCGACACGCTCACCCCCGACGGGGACGTGTGGACCTACCTCGCGGTCGTCGCGCTCGCCGCCGTCGTCACCGGGGTGACCGCCTACGGCGCGACACGCCGCACCATCCGCGTCCCGGCGGTCGAGGCGGCGCTCAACTGAGTGTGCGCGGGGGCGGCCGGACCGTGAGTGCTCATCCATTCAGGGTGAGCGCTCACGCATTTCCCGGTCCAGGGCCACGGGGCATACTGGCGCGTCCGGGGGTGGTGCCGATGGACGGGCCGCACAAGCGCAGGACGGGCGGCACGGGCCGGATCCTCATGCCGGGGGTCATCGACGAGGCCGAGCGCGCCGAGCCGCCGGGCGAACCCGAGACCGGGCTGGTCCCGGTCCGCGACCCCGGAGACGTCGGCGACCCGGGCACCGCCGGCCGGCCCGGTTCGGAGCGCGACGAGATCGGCGGCGCCGCGCAGGCGGCGCCGCCCGGGGTCGCGCACTCCAGCGCCGTCATGGCGATCGGGACGCTCTTCTCCCGGCTGACCGGCTTCCTGCGCACGGTCGTGATCGGCGCGGCGCTCGGGACCGCGCTGCTCGGCGACGCCTACCAGGCCGCCGAGATGATCCCGTACACGGTGTACGAGCTGCTGCTCGGCGGGCTGCTGGCGAGCGTCTTCGTCCCGTTCCTGGTCAGGCGGCGGATCCGGGACGCCGACGGGGGACAGGCGACCGAGCAGCGGCTGCTCGGCGTCGTCCTGCTCGCCCTCGGCGTGCTGACCGTGGTCGCGGTGCTCGCCGCCGACCAGCTGATCTCCCTGTACGCGGGCGCGTACACCGGCCGGCAGCGCGAGGTCGCGGTCCTGCTCACCCGGCTGCTGCTCGTGCAGATCTTCTTCATCGGCGTCAGCGGCCTGGCCAGCACGCTGCTGAACGTCCGGCGGCGGTTCGGGGCGCCGATGTGGGCGCCCGTCGCCAACAACCTGATCACGATGGGCGCCGGCCTGCTGTTCCTGTGGGCGGCGGGACGCGGGCAGACCACCGAGACCGTGACCGACGCCCAGCTCACCCTCCTCGGCGCCGGCTCCGCGTTCGGGACCGTCGCGCAGAGCGGCCTCCTCGGCTGGATGCTGTGGTCCGCCGGGTTCCGCTTCCGCCCGCGCCTCGACCTGCGCGGCTCCGGTTTCGGGGAGGCCGCGCGGACCGCGACGTGGATGCTGCTCTACATCGTCGTCGCCCAGATCGGCGTCCTGGTGACCGCGAACGTGGCGACCCGCGCCGCCGACCGGGCGACCGCCGAGGCCGGGCACGCGGTGGCGGGCAGCGGCCTGGCCACCTACAAGTTCGCCCTCGTCGTCTTCCAGCTGCCGTACGCGATCATCGCGGTCTCGGTGATCACGGCGCTGCTGCCGAGGATGAGCGCGCACGTCGCCGAGGGACGCCGCGACCTGCTCCGCGCCGACTTCTCCCGCGGCCTGCGGCTCGCCTGCGCGCTGCTCGTCCCGCTGTGGCTGGGGATGCTGGTGTTCGCGGTCCCCGGCTCGGTCGTGTTCTTCGCCTACGGCAGCCTCAGCCCGGACGGGGCGCGGCGCATCGGCGTCGTCCTGATGGTGTTCGCCGTGATGGTGCTGCCGTTCACGCTGCACCAGCTCCTCATGCGCGTCTTCTACGCCCTCGGCGACACCCGCACGCCCGGCCTGATCGCCGTCCCGGCCGGGATCGCGCAGGCGGTCACGGCGTTCGCGCTGCTGTGGACCGTCCCGGCGCGGCAGGTCGTGATCGGGCTGCCGGTCGCGTACGGGCTGTTCTACGCGACCGGCGCGGCGGGCGCGGCCCTCGTCCTGCGCAGGCGGCTCGGCGGGATGGACGGGCGCCGCATCCTGCGGGCGCTCACCCGGTTGCACCTGGCCGCCCTGCCCGCCGTCGCGTTCGCGGCGGCGGTCGTCTGGGCCTTCGGCCATATGCCGGGCGACCGGCTCCCCGACCTGCTCGCCGTCCTCGTCGGCGGCCTCGGCGGCGGGGCGCTCTACGTCCTCGCCGCCCGCCTGATGAACGTCCCGGAGATCGGCTACTTCACCGCCATGGCCGCCGCCCGCCTGCGCGGGTCCTGACCGCGGTCAGGCGTGGGCGAGGAGCCGCTCCATGAGCCGCAGGCGCTCGGCGGGCTCGGTGTCGCTCATCCACATCCACAGGACGTGGTGGACGCCCAGGTCGTTCAGCCGGGTCAGGTCGCCCGCAACCTGCTCGGGCGACCCGGTCAGCGGAGCGCGCCCGTCCAGGGGCTCGGCCGTGACGTCCCCGTTCACCTGCACCGTCACGGGCAGGGCGGACGGGTCGTGCCCGGCGGCCTCGGCGGCGCGGCGGAAGGTCTCGATCGTGTCCCGCAGCATGTCCCACTCGAAGACCACCAGGCTGAGGCCGGTGCCGAGCCGAGCCGCCCGCTCGATCGCGGTGGGGGCCACGCCCCCGACCATGACCGCGGGGCCGCCGGGCCGCACCGGCTTCGGGCCGATCTCGCACTCGGGGATCCGGTAGAAGCGGCCGTCGAACCGCACCGGGTCGGGCCCCCACACCGCCCGCATCGCCTCGATGTGCTCACCGAACCCCGCGCCCCGCCGCGCCATCGGCACGCCCGCCGCCTCGAACTCCTGCGCCATCCAGCCCTGCCCGAGGCCGACCAGCAGCCGCCCGCCGCTCAGCCGGTCGAGGGTGGCGATCCGGCGGGCCAGCACGACCGGGTTGTGGAACAGCGCGGCGAGCACGCTCGTGCCGAGCCGGATCCGGCTCGTCCGGCCGGCCGCGTACGTGAGCGTCTCCAGCGGGTCGTAGACGGTGCCGAACGCCTCCGGCGGGTCCATCACCGGCCCTCCCTTGCCGCCCATCGCGATGGGGACGGTCGGGCGGAGCAGCCGCTCGAACGCCCAGACCGAGCCGAGCCCGATCCGTTCCGCCTCCTCCGCGGTCTGTGCGATCGCCTCCGGTGAGGCGTGCAGGCCGCTCGTCGGCAGGCCGATTCCGAGTTCCACGCCGCTCATGCCGTTCTCCTTCGTCTCGGGTGCACAGATGAGGACCGGCCGGATGAACGGAACTCATCGCCCGGAAACGCCGGACTCGCCGGCCGCGGGGGCGCCCGCGGGGCGGCGAGTCCGGTGAGGCGGCGCGAAGGTCAGCCGCGGGCCCGGCGGGGGAGGAGGAAGGCCACCGGGACGGCGGCCAGGGTGAGGGCGAGGGTGAGCGCGGCGACCTGCTTCGCGGCGCCGAGCGCGGCGGACGGGTCCATGGCGTGCCCGGCCGCCGGGTCGCCGGCCGCCCCGAAGAAGACGGTGCCGAGGATCGCGATGCCGAGCGTCGCGCCGAGCTGCTGGACCGACTCCAGCGCCGCCGAGCCCGACCCGACCTCGTGGTCGGCGATGCCCGCGACGATGATGTCGAACAGCGGGACGAAGATCATGCCCATGCCGGCGCCGAACAGCAGCAGCGGCGCGGCCAGGTGCCAGCCGCCGAGGCCCGTCCCGGCCGTCTCGAACACCGTGTACAGCGCGACCATGCCGGCGGCCATCATCGACAGCCCGATGTGCAGGATGTGCCGGCCGAGGGTGGTCATCGTCATGCCGCTGAACGCCGACCCGGCGAACGCGCCGATCGCCCAGGACGCCATGGCCAGGCTCGCGGCGAGCGGGGTGTAGCCGAGGCCGAGCTGCAGGAACAGGCCGACGGCGAGGGAGAAACCGGTGATCGTCCCGAAGAACACGATGACGAACAGCACCCCGGAGCTGTAGGAGCGGCTGGCGAAGACGGTCAGCCGGACCAGCGGCGTCCGGCCGGCGCGGGCGCGTCGCAGCTGGTGCAGGACGAACACGGCGAGGACGGGCAGCGAGCCGGCGAGCAGCGCCAGGGTCCAGGCAGGCCAGCCGAGCTCGCGGCCCTGGACGAGCGGGTAGACGAGCATGCTCATGCCGAGGCCGCCGAGGAGCATGCCGGTGACGTCCAGGCCGCCGCGGCGGTCGGTGGCGGCGGGGGCGGGCAGCACCCGGGCGCCCATGATCAAGGCGTACGCGCCGATCGGCACGTTGAGCAGGAAGATCGCGCGCCAGCCGGTGCCGAACAGGTCGGCGTCGATCAGCAGCCCGGCGACGACCGGGCCGAGGATGGTGGCCAGCCCGATCACCGGGCCGAACAGGGCGAACGCCTTGCCCATGTCGGCGGCGCCGAACAGGTCCCGGATCAGCCCGAAGCTCTGCGGGATCATCACCGCGGCGCACAGTCCCTGCGCGACCCGGGCGGCGATGAGGGTCTCCGGCGACCAGGCGAACGCGCAGGCGACCGAGGTGGCCAGGAACCCGGCCGCGCCGGCGAGCAGGACGGGCCGGCGGCCGAACATGTCGCCGAGCCGCCCGCCGGTGAGCAGCGCCACGGCGAGGGCGAGGGTGTAGCCGGCGGCCATCCACTGCAGCGCGGCGTAGGAGCCGCCGAGGTCGGCGCGGATCGCTGGGGCGGCCACGTTCACGACCGTGGAGTCGAGGAGGTTCAGCAGGGTGGCGGCCAGGATCGCGGACAGGCCGAGCCAGCGGCGCGGGTCCGGTGCATTTCCGGACGGCGTGGTTCCGGACGGCGTGGTTCCGGGGGCGGCGACCGGGGTGTCGAGCGTGGCGGTCACGGCTCTTCCTTCCTGTTGGAGCGGAATGCTCTGTTCCAAGAGTAGCAGAACGGAACGCTTCATTCCACTGCTG
Source organism: Spirillospora sp. NPDC048819 (assembly GCF_040650055.1). Lineage (NCBI taxonomy): Bacteria > Bacillati > Actinomycetota > Actinomycetes > Streptosporangiales > Thermomonosporaceae > Spirillospora > Spirillospora sp. NPDC048819. The sequence continues at coordinate 147,110 of NZ_JBEZGN010000015.1, forward strand.
GGCGAGACGGGACAAGGTGAGGGGACCGATTCATCCGGGGATGTCATACGCTTCGAGGCATGGACGAGGTTTCGGCCGGCACATCGCCGGGCGCGGGGCCGCAACCGGGCAAGGGCGGCAAAGGCGGCCTGCGGCGCTTCCTGCGGCGCATGGCGTCGAGCAACGCCGAGCTTGAGGCCGAGGATCTGCAGAAGAGCGCAGGCGGCGAGGGGGCCACCCCGATCACCGACTGCGCCGAGCGCAAGCGGCACCGCGTGGCGGGTACGCTACGTACGGTGACGCTCCGGCCGCGGGGCGGCGCCCCGGCCCTGGAGGCCGAGCTCTACGACGGCACCGACGTGATCAGCCTCGTCTGGCTCGGCCGCCGCCGGATCGCCGGCATCGACCCCGGCCGCAGGCTGCGCGCCGAGGGGCTGGTGAGCGTGCAGGACGGACGCAAGGTCATCTTCAATCCGCGATACGAACTGCGCGGCGGTTCGTGAGGCCGCCGCGAGCGGCCGGGAGTGCGATGTGAGCGAACTGGGAACGGGCGGACGAAGCGGCGTGGGGGCGGAGACCACGCCGTCCGGCGGCCGCGGGGACGAGGAGCCCGCGGAGACCGCCGGCGAGGCCGGGGCATCCCCCGCCTCCGGCACGGAGCGGGAGGCGAACGCGCACGACACCGTCGAGGCGGCCGTGCGCGCGCAGCTGAGCAAGGCGCTCGGCGGCGTCCGCGGCATGATCGAGGCCGCCGTCCCCGTGATCGCCTTCACCGGGACCTATGTCGTGATCGAGGACGTCAAGCTCGCCGTCGTCGCCGGCATCGGCGCCGCGGTGGTGCTGCTCGGCGTCCGGCTGGCGCAGCGCTCCAGCCCGCAGTTCGTCCTGAACAGCCTCGTCGGCATCGCGATCGCCGCGTTCTTCGCGCTGCGCTCCGGAAAGGCCGAGGACGCGTTCCTGCCCGGCATCATGCTGAACGCCGGGTACGCCGCCGTGATGATCTTCTCGATCGCGGTCCGCTGGCCCATCGTCGGCTTCATCATCGGCTCGGTCACCGGCGACCCGACCGCCTGGCGCCGCGACCCCGGGATCGTGAAGCTGTGCTCCCGGCTCACCTGGCTGCTGCTGCTGCCGTGCGTCGCGCGCGTCGTCGTCCAGTACCCGATCTACATCGCCGACGGCGACCAGAGCGGCCTGCTCGGCGCCGCCAAGATCGCGATGGGCTGGCCGCTGCAGGTGGCGGCGCTGTCGGCCATGGTGTGGCTCCTCGCCCGCGGCCGCACCCCCATCGAACGCGGAAAACCCGCCTGACCGTCCGGCCGGGCGGGTCTCCGTGAATCGGAGCGGACGTCAATGGCCGCCGAGAAGTTCGGCGAGCTCGTCCTCCACGTCCTGGCTGGCCACGAACATCAGCTCGTCGCCCGGCTCCAGCGTGTCGTCGGACGTCGGGACCAGCACCCGCCCCTCGCGCAGGATCGCCACCAGCGCCGTGTCGCGCGGCCAGTCCACCGACCCGACCCGCTGCCCGCCGAGGGGCGCGTCGTCCGGCAGGGTCAGCTCGACGAGGTTGGCCTCGCCCTGCCGGAACGTCATCAGCCGGACCAGGTCGCCGACGCTGACCGCCTCCTCCACCAGCGCGGACAGCAGCCGGGGGGTGGACACGGCCACGTCCACGCCCCACGACTCGTTGAACAGCCACTCGTTGTTCGGATGGTTGATCCGGGCCACCACGCGCGGCACCCCGTACTCGGTCTTGGCCAGCAGCGACACCACCAGGTTGACCTTGTCGTCCCCGGACGAGGCGACCACGACCTGGCAGCGCTCCAGCGCCGCGTCGTCCAGCGCGGAGATCTCGCACGCGTCGGCCAGCAGCCACTCCGCCCGCGGCACCATCTCGACCTTGATGGCCTTGGGGTTCTTGTCGATCAAGAGCACCTCGTGGCCGTTCACCAGCAGCTCCTGGGCGATGGAACGGCCCACCGCGCCCGCTCCGGCGATCGCGACCCGCATCAGGCGTCCTCCCCGTTCCGTGCCGCGACGGCGGCGTTGACGCGCTCGATGTCATCGGCGCCCGCCATGATGTGCACGATGTCACCGTCCTGGATCACCGTGTCCCGCTCGGGGACGAGGGCATCACCCATCCGCGACAGGAACGCCACCCGGGTGCCGGCGTGCTCCTCCAGCGCCCCGACCTTCTCGCCCACCCACAGGTGCCCGGAGTCCAGCTCGGCGAGGACGACCGCGCCGGTCGGGTCGCGCCACAGCGGCTCGGCGCCCTCGGGCAGCAGCCGGCGCAGGATCTGGTCGGCGGTCCACCGCACCGTCGCGACCGTGGGTATGCCGAGCCGCTGGTAGACCTCCGCGCGGCGGGGATCGTAGATCCGGGCCACCACGTTGTCGACGCCGAACGTCTCGCGCGCCACCCGGGCCGAGATGATGTTGGAGTTGTCGCCGCTGCTGACGGCCACGAACGCCGACGCGCGCTCGATGCCCGCCTCGGCTATCACGTCGCGGTCGAATCCGAAACCGGTGATGCGGCGGCCCCGGAACCCGCTGCGCAGCCGGCGGAACGCCTCCGGGTTCTGGTCGATGATGGACACCGAATGGCCTTTGTCCTCAAGGATGTGGGCGAGGGTCGACCCGACCCGCCCGCACCCCATGATCACGATATGCACGGCCGTTCCTTCTTCCGTCCAGGGGGACCCTCCCCCTGTACCCCCCGCGCCGCGCACGGCTTCGTCGCTGCGCCGCCGACGCCGTGCTGCACCCGAGGATCGTTTCCAGTGAATGATCCCTGCCGGGCTGCAAACCTACACATGCGCCCAGGCGAGTACTACCCAACCAGCTTTCCCTCACGGGACGCCGGGGAGCGGAACCGCGGCGTCCCTCCCAAGAGCTAGAGTCTCCTCCCGTGCCAAAGGTTTCGGACCTTGCGAAGCGGCTGCTCGTCGGCCGCGCGCTCAGCAGCGCCCAGCAGCACGAACAGCTCCTCAAGAAGCGCATCGCGCTGCCGGTCTTCGCCAGCGACGCCCTTTCGTCGGTGGCCTACGCCCCGCAGGAGATCCTTCTCGCCCTCGCCGCGGGCGGCCTGGTGATGTACAGCTACACGCCGTGGGTCGCCGCGGCGGTCGTGGTGATCCTGCTGACGGTCGTCGCCTCGTACCGGCAGAACGTCCGGGCCTACCAGAGCGGCGGCGGCGACTTCGAGGTCGCCACCACCAACCTCGGCGGCAACTGGGGCGTCGTCGTCGCGAGCGCGCTGCTGGTCGACTACGTCCTCACGGTCGCGGTGTCGGTGTCGTCCGGCGTGGAGAACCTCGGCGCCCTGCTGACGTTCATGCGGCCGCACGAGGTCGCCGTCGCGATCGGCATCGTCGTGCTGCTCACGATCGGCAACCTGCGGGGCCTCAAGGAGGCCGGGGTCGCCTTCGCGATCCCCACCTACCTGTTCATGTTCGCGATCTTCAGCATGCTGGCGTGGGGCCTGGTCCGCCTGGTCGCGGGCGACGACCTGGAGGCCGAGACCGCGGGCTACGAGATCCGCGGCGACGAGACCGACCTCGCCGGGTTCGCGCTGGTCTTCCTGCTGCTGCGGGCGTTCTCGTCCGGCTGCGCCGCGCTCACCGGGGTCGAGGCCATCAGCAACGGCGTGCCCGCGTTCCGCAAGCCCAAGGGGGAGAACGCCGCGACGACGCTGCTGATGCTCGGTCTCGTCGCGATGACGATGTTCGGCGGCGTGACCGCGTTCGCCTACATCACCGACGTGAAGGTCGCCGAGCCCGACCAGGGCGCCCACCTGGTCGACCCCGGGACCGGGCGCACGGTCGAACACGCCGACCCGGTGATCGCGCAGGTCGCCCACACCGTGTTCAGCAACTTCGAGGTCGGCTTCGCGCTCGTCGCCGCGATGACCGCGCTGATCCTGTTCCTGGCCGCCAACACCGCCTTCAACGGGTTCCCGGTGCTGGGCTCGGTGCTCGCGCAGAACCGCTTCCTGCCGCGGCAGCTGCACACCCGCGGCGACCGGCTCGCCTACAGCAACGGCATCGTCATCCTCGCCACCATGGCCGGGCTGCTGATCTACGCCTACGACGCGTCCGTCAGCCGGCTGATCCCGCTCTACACCGTCGGCGTCTTCGTCTCCTTCACCGTCAGCCAGGTCGGCATGGTCCGGCACTGGAACCGGCTGCTGGCCGCCGAGAGCGACCCGGCGCAGCGCCGCCGGATGAAGACCTCCCGCGGCATCAACGCGTTCGGCGCCACCCTCACCGGCATCGTGCTGGTCGTCGTGCTGACCACCAAGTTCGCGCTCGGCGCCTACATCGTCTGCATCGCGATGCCCGTCCTGTTCCTGCTGATGAAGGGGATCAGGCGGCACTACGACCGGGTCGCCGAGGAGCTGGTGCCCTCCGGTGAGGACGTCGTGCTGCCCGCCCGCAACCACGGCATCGTGCTCGTCTCCAAGATCCACAAGCCGACGCTGCGGGCGCTCGCCTACGCCCGCGCCACCCGGCCCTCCACGCTGGAGGCGGTGACCGTGGCGGTCGACGCCGAGGAGTCGCAGCGCCTCCAGGCGGAGTGGGACGCGCTCGACATCCCCGTCCCGCTGAAGATCCTCGACTCGCCGTACCGGGAGATCACCCGCCCGGTCCTCGCCTACGTCAAGGGCGTCCGGCGCAAGAGCCCCCGCGACGTCGTCACCGTGTTCATCCCCGAGTACGTCGTCGGCCACTGGTGGGAGCAGCTCCTGCACAACCAGAGCGCCCTGCGGCTGAAGGGCCGGCTGCTCTTCCAGCCGGGCGTCATGGTGACGAGCGTCGCGTGGCAGCTGCAGTCGTCCGACCGGCTCAAGGGACGGGTCGAGCCCCCCGGGCCCGGCGCGTCGCGGCGGCCGCCGCGGACCGGGGCACGCCCCGGTGGCGGTAGTGTTTCGGACCGTGACTGATCTGGAGCCCGACGTCCTCGACCTGGAGGTCGGCAACGTCGCCAACGGCGGTTTCTGCGTCGCCCGGCACGAGGGCCGCGTGGTCTTCGTCAGGCACGCCCTGCCCGGCGAACGGGTGCGGGCCCGCGTCACCGACCGCACCAAGAACTTCCTCCGCGCCGACGCCGTGGAGATCATCAAGGCGTCCCCGGACCGTGTCGAGCCGCCGTGCCCGTTCGCCGGTCCCGGACGCTGCGGCGGCTGCGACTGGCAGCACGCCTCGCTGCCCGCGCAGCGCGCCCTCAAGGCCGCCGTGGTCGAGGAGCAGCTCGAGCGCCTCGCCGGGATCACCCGCACGGTGACCGTCGAAGAGGTCCCGTACCCGGTCGAGAGCGAAGTGCTGCCGCCGCCCGGGCTCGGCTGGCGAACCCGCGTGCAGTTCTCCGTCTCGTCGGGGGCCGTCGGCCTGCGCCGGCACCGCTCCCACGACATCGAGCCCATCGACGAATGCCTGATCGCCCACCCCGGCGTGGAGCTGATGGGCATCGAACGCAAGCGCTGGCCGGGCGCGTCCGGTGTCGAGGGCATCGTCTCCGCCACCACCGGCGACCGCCTGGTCGTGCTCCGCGGCCGTGACCGCCGCAAGATCCGGGTGCCCCGGCTGGACGTGCCGGTCCGGCTCGTCCGGGGCAAGCCCGAGCCGGGCGCCGGGCTGCCCTACGTCCGCGAAGAGGTCTCGGGACGGCTGTACCAGATCAGCGGCAGCGGTTTCTGGCAGGTTCACCCCGGCGCCGCGCAGCTCCTCGCCGACGCCGTCGCCGACGCCCTCGAACCGAAGCCGGGCGACATCGCCCTCGACCTGTACTGCGGCGTCGGCCTGTTCGCCGGCGTCCTCGCCGACCGCGTCGGGCGGGACGGGCTCGTCGTCGGCGTCGAGTCCGACGGGCAGGCCGTCCGCGACGCCCGCTTCAACCTGCGCGACCTGCCGAACGTGTCCATCGAGCGCGGCCCCGTCGAGGAGGTCGTCGCCGACCTGGAGTTCGGCCGCGCGTCCGGCGGGTCCCGCGCGCAGAACAAGCGCGGCGGCGGGAGCGCCGGTCACCGGGGCGGGGAGCGGGTCCGCCGCGCCGACCTCGTCGTCCTCGACCCGCCCCGCACGGGCGCCGGCCGCGACGTCGTCGAGCAGATCACCCGGCTCGCCGGCCGCAAGATCGCCTACGTGTCGTGCGATCCCGCCACCCTGGCCCGCGACCTGTCCTACTTCGGCGAGCGCGGCTGGACGCTGGAGTCCCTGCGCGCCTTCGACGCCTTCCCGATGACCCAGCACGTCGAATGCCTGGCCACCCTGATCCGCGGCTGACCACCGTCCGGCCGACCACCGTCCGGCCGACCACCGTCCGGCCGACCACCGTCCGGCTGACCACCGTCCGGCTGACCACCGTCCGGCCGACCACCGTCCGGAGTGGAGCGCCGTCCGGCTGACCGCCGTCCGGGGCGGAGCGCCGTCCGGAGTGGAGCGCCGGCTCTAGCGGAGGACACCGGGGGCCGCGGCCGGGGCTGGAGCCTGGGCGGAGACACGGCCGGCCACCTGGAAAACCGGGTTGCGCCGCGGCATACCGTGGACTTGTGATCGAGATCCGGGAGATTCCCGAGGCCGACGTCGACCGCATGGTCGACCTCGCGGGCATGGTGTTCCATATCCGCATCGAGAAGGACGACTACGAGCGCGACTCGTGGCGGGTCCGCCGCGCCGAGCGGATCGGCGCCTATGACGGCGAGGTCCTGGCCGGGCAGCTCGCCTCCATTCCGATGCGGCTCGCCGTCCCCGGCGCGTTCCTCGACTGCTCGGCGGTCACGTTCGTCGGCGTGCTGCCCACTCACCGGCGGCGCGGCGTCCTCACGTCCATGATGGACCGGATGCACGCCGACGCCGTCGCCGCCGGCCGTCCCGTCGCCGCGCTCTGGGCGTCCCAGGGCGTCATCTACGGCCGGTACGGCTTCGGTCTCGCGACCCGGGCGATCAGCCTGGAGGTCGACACGTCGCGGCCCCTCGGCCTGCGCACCGTCCCCGACGAGCGGCCCCTCCGGATGGTCGACGCCGCCTCCGCGCCGGGAACGCTCGACCCGATCCACGGCCGGGCGCTCGCCCGTCGCCCGGGGGGCCTGGTCCGCGACCCGGAATGGTGGACGCGGGCCGTCCTGCGCCCCGTCGGCCATGAGGCCCCGGGTTTCACCGAGCCGCGCGTCGTCGTCCATCCGGCCGGCTACGCCGTGTACCGCACCAGCGAAGAGGAAACGGTCAGGGTCGTGGATCTCGTCGCCGAAACCCCGGAGGCGGAGGCGGCGCTCTGGCGGTATCTCGCGTCGATCGACCTGACATCCCGCATCCAGGCGCCGAGCCGTCCCGTGGACGACCTGCTCCCGCACATGGCCGCAGACCCCGACCAGGTCGTCGTCAACCGCGACTACGGCGCACTCTGGCTCCGGCTGGTCGACGTCCCGGCCGCGCTGCGCTCCCGGTCCTGGGCCACCGATGACACGTTCGTCCTGGAGGTCCTCGACGACCGGATCCCGGCGAACCAGGGCCGCTGGCGCCTGACCACCGGCGCCGCCCCCGCCTGCGACCGGACGGCCGCGGCGCCGGATCTCACGCTGCCGGCCGCCGACCTGGCCGCCGTCTACCTGGGCGGCAACCGCCTGGCCACCCTGGCCCGCGTCGGCGCGGTGGCCGAGCACGCGCCGGGCGCGGCCGCACGGCTGGACGCCGCGCTGACCGTCCCGCTGGCCCCGTACATCAACGACGATTTCTGATGGCAAGATCGGTGCCGGTTGTGGACGGCGGTACTGGAGTGGCTGTGAGCGATCTGGTGGAGTTCCTGCGGGCCCGGCTCTTCGAGGACGAGGACACCGCGCGGTGGGCGGCCGACTACCGTTCCCGTCCGAACGGCGGAGCCGACCTGTCGGGGGACGAGCGGTGGCAGTGGGTCGATCCGCACACCGGGGAGCGGCTGCGGCTGGGGCGGCGGCCGATGGACCATCTGCAGAGGCCGGTTTCGCTGCGGAGCGTCAACGAGTACCCGTGGCAGAGCCGACCGGGTTTCGGGCCGCATCTCGTCCTGGACGTGTCGTTCGTGAAGGAGGGCGTCGCGTTGCACATGGCACGCCACTCGCCGGGGCGGGTGGTGGCGGAGGTGCAGGTCAAGCGGCGGCTGCTCGGAATGCACTCGCGGATGAACGGGACGGGCGTCTGCCAGGCGTGCGGCGAGCGCGTCCGGGAGGGCGGCTGCACGACGCTGCGGCTCCTCGCGATGCCGTACGCCGACCACCCGGCGTACCGGGCGGCCTGGCGGGTCTGAGGGAACTTTCCGGGCGTCACCGTCTCCAGAAGAGGACCTTGGCGCTGCCGCCCGCGACCGCGGCGTCGGCGGTGCCGTGCTGGATCAGCTGGAACCGCACCCGGTGGCCCGCCGTGACGGTGTCGGCGGCGAGCCCGTACACCAGGTGGGTGCTGTCGCCGACGGACAGGAAGTCCTGGACGGGGCCGCCCTGGTATTTGGCGGTGTCCTCCGTCTCGACCTCGATCACGCGGGCCTGGATGAGGGTGCCCGCGGGAACGCCGGTGACCGTCGCCCCCACGGAGATGCTGTAGTGGGCGGAGCCGGTCAGGACGTCCGGGCCGCCCTGGTCCCGATGCTGGCGCTCCCGGTCGGAGTACTCGTCCTCCCAGGTGACGTTCGTCCATTTTCCGGGGGCGAGGCGCTGCTCGGTGCCGGTTCCGACGGACACGTAGTCGGGCATGTCGTCTCCCTCGGGCGAGACGCCGACGCGCCACTGCCCGTAGTCGCTTGCGACGGCACGGTCGTAGTCGACGGCGGCGCCGTTGAGCGTGTGCTCGTTGGAGTACTGCTGGAGCTGGGCGCGGGCCTCCCATCGGCCGCCCGACCAGGCGTAGGTCTGCCAGCCGTAGCTGATCTTCCCGGCGTCGAACGCTCGCTTCATCGGCCCGTGGCCGGCGTAGAGGCCGACCCGCCCGCGGCCGATGACGCTCGCCGCGCCGTCGAGGTAGGCGTTGATCTCGTCCTGCTGGCCCGGGGAGGCATCCCAGTCGGCGGCGAAGTAGATCGGGCGGTCGCCGGGCATGCCGCAGGCCTCGGCCTGGCGGGCCGCGTCCCTGGCGTCGGCTTCTCCGGCGGACCGTCCGGCCAGCGGCCTGGACTTGGTGGTCTGCCAGACGACCACCAGCCAGATTCCGGCGCCGGAGAGGTCGTCGGCCTCCGCGCGGGTCAGGTTCTTGCCGGTCGTGTCGTGCGACAGGTAGCGGCACACGAACTTCACCCCGGCGCGTTTCAGCGCGGCCACGCCGGGGCGGCCCCATGAGTAGTCGACACCGAAAACGGCCACCGGTGAACTCCACGGTCGGGGGGTCGGTCATCGTCGATTCAACAGCGCGCTCCCGGGACGGCGCAGGGGATTCGGCGGAAGACGCTCCAATACGGGCGCGGAGGCCAGAGATCACTGTCTGTGACGACACACCGACATGGCGCTAGGTCGACGGCCCGGGGATCGCTAGAACGGACGTGTCCGAAAGAAACCGCAGGCCACGGGGGGCTCATTGTGATCTGGACGGGGAAGAAGCGCGGTCTCGCCTTGCTGACGGCCGTGCCGCTGCTGGGAGTCGTCCCGCTGGGGTCCGGGGCGCACGCCGATGAGGGCGTGGTGCTCCGCACGGCCGCCCCCAAGAAGGACGTGATGCCGGGGCGCACCTACGCGTGGACGTTCAAGGTGGCGGCCAAGGGCCCGGCGAAGTCCGGCAAGGCGGTGTTCCGGACGACGCTGCCGAGGTCGCTGGAGTTCGTGTCCGGTGAGAAGAACTGCACGTCCAAGAAGCGCAAGGTCGTCTGCCGCCTCGGCACAGTCAAGAAGGGGCGGAAGGTCAAGGGCGTGATCAAGGCCAAGGTGTCCGGGCGGGCCGCGGCCGGGCAGAAGATCACCTTCCGGGGGAAGGTGACGTGGGGCAAGGCGGACGCCACCCGCGGCTTCCCGGCCGTGCGCGTCGCCAAGACCGCCGACCTCGCCCTCACCGAGTCGGCCCTCGCGACGGCCCGGGCCGGCGCGACGATCCCGTAGGGGAGTCGTCCCGGAAGGCGGCCTCGCCGACCACCGGCACCCGGGATCGTCAGGGGCTCTGACCCGGTGGCCCGAGCAGCGCCGCGCAGGTAGCAGGATGGGGGCATGCGACTTCGGATCTTCACTGAGCCCCAGCAGGGGGCGACCTACGAGACACAGCTGGCGGTCGCCAAGGCGACGGAGGACCTCGGGTTCGACGCGTTCTTCCGCTCGGACCACTGGGTCAAGATGGGCGGCGTGACGGGTGAGCCGGGCCCGACCGACTCCTGGATCACCCTGGGTGCGCTGGCCAGGGAGACCAGCCGGATCAGGCTCGGCACGCTGGTGACGTCCGCGACGTTCCGCCACCCGGGGCCGCTGGCGATCTCGGTCGCCCAGGTCGACCAGATGAGCGGCGGACGGGTCGACCTCGGCATCGGGACGGGATGGTTCGAGCAGGAGCACACCGCCTACGGGATCCCGTTCCCGAGCCTGGGGGAGCGGTTCGAGAGGCTGGAGGAGCAGGTCCGGATCCTCACCGGGCTGTGGGGGACGCCCGCCGGCGAGACGTTCGCGTTCAGCGGCGAGCACTACACCCTGGCCGATTCGCCCGCGCTGCCCAAGCCCGCCCAGGCGGGCGGCCCGCCGATCATCATCGGCGGGTTCGGGTTGAAGCGGACTCCGCGGCTGGCCGCCCGGTACGCCGACGAGTACAACGTCCCGTTCAAGCTGGTGGAGGAGACGGGCGAGGCGTTCGAGCGGGTCCGCGCGGCGTGCGCGGACGCCGGCCGGACGACGCCGCCGGTCTGCTCGGCCGCGCAGGTCGTGTGCTGCGGCCGCGACGAGGCCGAGCTGAAGCGCCGCGCCGACGCCATCGGCCGGGACGTGCAGGAGCTGCGCGAGAACGGCCTGGCCGGCACGCCCGGGGAGGTGGTCGACAAGATCGGCCGGTTCGGGGAGCTGGGCGCCGAGCGCATCTACCTGCAGGTGCTCGACCTGCAGGACCTGGACCACCTGGAGCTCCTGGCCGCGGAGGTCCTCGCCAAGGTGTGACGGACGGCGAAGGCCCGCGCCCGGGGACGTCCCCCGGCCGCGGGCCTCGTCGTTTCCGTCAGACGGTCTCTTCCTCTGGACGCGCGTGCTCGGGCAGCAGGAAGGTCGCCAGGAACGTGAGGCCGAGGAGCCCGACCTCGACCCACAGCGTGATCTTCATGGCGGCGGTGAAGCCGGCCTTGGCGGAGTGCTCGCCGGCGTCCGCGACCGCCTTCTGGACGGCGGCGGCCGACTGCGGCGCGGAGGCGATGGCCGCCTGGACGCCGGTCTGGAGCCGGTGGCAGGACGCCGGCACGGCCGCGGCGTCCTTGGCGGTGGCGCGGTCGTGTCCGCAGGCGCGCAGGCCGTCCACGACGCGGTCGCGCTGTGCGGCGGGGACGGACGCGGCGGCGAGGTCTTCGCGCAGCCCGGCGGCTCCGTCGTCCGCCGCGGCCGTCACGTGGCCGCCCAGCAGGCCGAAGAAGATCGTCCCGAGGACGGCCGCGCCGAACGCGGCGCCGAGCTGCTGGACCGCGGTGAGCGTCCCGCCCGCCGAGCCGGTCTCCTCGGGGTCGACGCCCGCGAGGACGGTGTCGAAGAACGGCGCCATGAGCATGCCCATGCCGAGCCCGGTCACCGTCAGGGCGGGGACGATCTGCCAGGGCGTGACGTCGATGCCGGCGTACTGCAGCGTGGCGAAGAGCCCAGCGATGCCGGCGGCCATGGTGAGTGTGCCTCCGTGGATGACCTTGCGGCCGAAGCGCCGCAGGCCCTGCGCGACGCCGAACCCGATGACGATGCCGACCGACCAGGGGATCTGTGCGAGACCGGCCTTGAGCGCGGAGAATCCGAGACCCATCTGGAGGAACAGGGCCAGCACCAGCGCGAACCCCGCCATGCCGGAGAAGAACACCAGGCCGACGACCAGGCCGCCGGTGAAGCCGCGCTTGCGGAACAGGCTCGGGACGATGAGCGGGTCGCCGCCGGCGCGCTGCTTGCGGGTCTCGTACCAGGTGAACACGGCCCAGACGGCGAGCGAGGCGGCCATCATCAGGAACGTCCAGGCGGGCCAGTCGTGCTCGCGGCCCTGCACCAGCGGGTAGATCAGCAGCCCGGCGCCGAGGGACGCGAGCGCCGCGCCGGTGAGGTCGAGGCGGGAGGCGTGCTCGGAACGTCCGGCGGGAAGGAACTTCAGGCCGGCCACGACGGCGGCGGCGCCGAACGGCAGATTGATCAGAAAGATCATCCGCCAGCCGGTGCCGAAGAGGTCGGCGCCGATCAGCCAGCCGGCCAGCACCGGGCCGCCGACCGACGCCAGCCCCATCACCGGCCCGAACAGGCCGAACGCGGCGCCCATCTCCTTAGGCCCGAACATCTGCTTGATCATCCCGATGCCCTGCGGCAGCATGAGCGCCCCGAACAGACCCTGGGTGACGCGGGCGCCGACCAGCATTCCGGGGGAGACCGCGACGCCGCACAGCAGCGAGGCGAGCGTGAACCCGGCCGCGCCGACGAGGAACATCCGCCGCCGCCCGTAGAGGTCGCCGAGCCGGCCGCCGGTGATCAGGCCGACCGCCATGGCCAGGGTGTAACCGGCGGCGAGCCACTGGACGGTGGCGGCCGATCCGCCGAGTTCGGCGCGGATCGTGGGGGCCGCGATGTTGGTGATCAGCGCGTCCAGCATGTCCATGATCTCGGCGGCCAGGATCACGAACCGACGCCGCCCGGACGCCGGCCCCGCAAGGCCGCACCGCCGAAGCATCCGCTCAGCCAGGAGGCCATCGTCGAGACGGCGATCGGCGTCCTGGACGCGGAGGGGCTGGAAGCCGTCACCATGCGGCGGGTCGCCCAGGAGCTGGGCACCGGTCCCGCGTCCCTCTACGCCCACGTCTCCGGCAAGGACGAGCTGCGCGAGCTGATGCTCGACCGGGTCGCGGCCGAGATCAGGCTCCCCGTTCCCGACCCGGAGCGCTGGCAGGAGCAGCTGAAGGACCTGGCACGCGAGATCCGCCGCGTCTACATCTCGCACCGCGACATCGCGATGGTGTCGATGGGGCTCATCCCCACCGGCCCCCACCTGCTGGACGTCGCCGAGTCACAGCTCGCGCTCATGCGGGCCGGCGGCGTTCCGAAGGAGATCGCCGGCATGGCCGTCGACACGCTCGGCATGTTCCTCGACGCCGATGCCGTCGAAGGGACGATCTACTACGCGAAGGCGCCCGCCGGCGAAGACCCGCACGCGTACTTCGAGGAGTACTTCGGGCAGTTCAAGGAGTACTTCGCCGCCCTGCCCCGCGATCGCTATCCGGTCCTCTCCGGAATGGTGCGGGAGCTCACGGACGCCGACGACGACGGCCGGTTCGAGTTCGGGCTCGACCTCATCGTCCGGGGCATCGCCTCCTACGTCGAGGAGCCGCCCCCGGCCTGACCGGTCAGGAGAAGACGCGCTCGAACGCGGTGCGGCTCGGGGCGCCCTTGGCGGTGTCCCACACCGCGAAGACGACGTGCTCGAATCGTCCGGCGAACTCCCCGCCCGGACGCAGCGGCTCGGCGAACGCCTCCGCGACCTCCGCCGGGTCGTTGCGGAACACGCCGCAGCCCCACGCGCCCAGCACCAGCCGGTCGTGCCCGTTGGCCAGCGCCACGGCGAGAAGCTTGCGGGCGCGCAGACGGAGCACCCCGGGAATCCGCTCCGCCGTCTCGGCGTCACGGATCGCGCCGCGGTTGGGGGCCGGGGACGTCAGGAACGCGACGTCGTACGGCTCCTCCAGCAGCCGTCCGTCGTCGTCCCGGAACACCGGCACGTCCGGCGAGTAGATCATGTGGTCGCTGTAGAGGAGGTCGCGCTGGGCGCGGTGGAAGTCGTAGAACTCCCTGGCCGACAGCAGTGACGTGTACAGGCCGGACGAGCGCGCCAGCCCCTCCTCCTGGGCGTGCGCTCCGTTGAGGAAACCTCCGCCCGGGTTCTTCGCGGACGCGAAGTTGAGCGCGAACGGGGCCGTCCTCTCGCCGCACAGCCGGCGCGCGGCGGCGAGGGTCGTCTCGCCGGTGACCTCGATGCGCGTCTCGGCGGAGGCTCCGGCGGGAAGCCGCTTGAGGAGTGCGTTCAGCTCGTCCGGCCGGTAAAGGACGGTGCCCTCGACGGTACGGGCGAAGCCGTCCGCGACCTGGACGGTGCGGCCGGAAGGCGCCGTGTAGCCGCCGCGTTCGAGGATGGTCACGGTCTCCTGCGCGGTCATACGGCGTGGATGTCTGCTCATGTCGCCCCAGATTGTGCTGGTCCCGCGAACCCGTCCGCAAACCCTTTTAAGATCATTTTCTGCCATGCTGGCGGGCCATGCGGTCCACACGATCACGGGACGGAGCCCGTCCCGGCGCGATGCCCGACCTCGATCGGGAGTTCGAGCGGGCTCGGCGGGCGCGGGTACGCGGCATGATCACCGGGGTCACCGCGCTCGTCCTGGTGCTCGGGCTCGGCGGGGCGCTCGCCTGGTTCCGCCTCCCGGGTGCGGAGCCGTCGCGCGGCACGTCCGCCGCCGGCCGCCCCGGTCAGGGGAGCGATGCCAGGGTGGAGGAGGAGCCGTCCGACCCGCCGCTCGTCAAGCCGAAGCGCAGCCCGTTCATCCCGGCCAAGGGGTCGGGGAAGTTCCATCGTCCGGCCACGAGCGGCAAAGTGCACGGGCACGGCAAGCTGATGCGCTACATGGTCGAAGTCGAGGGCGGCCTCAAACAGAGCCCCGAGGCGTTCGCGAAGGGCGTCGACGACATCCTCGCGGACCCGCGCGGATGGACGGCCGGCGGCAAGTGGGCGTTCAAGCGCGTCGACTCGGGCCCGTACGACTTCGTGGTGAAGCTGGCCTCGCCCGGCACCGTCGACAAGATCTGCGGCGCCTACGGGATGACGACCGAGGGCAAGGTGAACTGCGCCGCGGGCAAGCAGGTCGTCGTCAACCTCAAGCGCTGGCTGCTGCTCACCACCTACTACAAGGGCCAGCCCGAGCACTACCACGCGCTGACGATCAACCACGAGGTCGGTCACCGCCTCGGATTCGGCCACATGACGTGTTCCGGACGCGGACGTCTCGCGCCCGTCATGCAACAGCAGATCTTCGGGCTCAAGGGCTGCCGCGTCAACGGCTGGCCGTACGACCGGAAGGGGCGGTTCATCAAGGGGCCGTCCGTTCCCTGAGCCCTCGCCCCGAAAAAGGATGTGGGGCATCCGGCGGGGTCCGCCAGACTTGGGGCGTGCTTCTGACGATCAAGACCACCATGGGCCAGGCGACCGACCTGGGGTTCCTCCTGCACAAGCACCCCGACCGGGTGCAGAGGTTCGAGCAGTCCTTCGGCACGGCGCACGTCTTCTACCCCGACGCCGGCGAGCGGCAGTGCACGGCGGCGCTGCTGATGGACGTCGATCCGGTCAAGCTCGTGCGCACGCGCGGCAGAGGCACGCCGGACTTCTCCCTGGGCCAGTACGTGAACGACCGCCCGTACGCGGCGTCCTCGCTGCTGGCGTCCGCGATGGCGAACGTGTTCCGCACCGCCATGCGCGGACGGTGCGACTTGCGTCCCGAACTGGCGGCGACGCCGATTCCGCTCGAAATCGTCCTGCCGGCCCTTCCGTGCCGTGGTGGGGCCCGGCAGGCCGAGCGGTTCTTCGAGCCGCTGGGCTGGGACGTCTCGGCCGTGCCCGTTCCGCTCGACCCGGAGTTCGCCCAGTGGGGCGACTCCCGGTACGTGACGCTCACGCTCACCGGGACGGTGCGGCTCGCCGACGCGCTCAACCAGCTGTACGTGCTGCTGCCCGTCCTGGACGACGCCAAGCATTACTGGATGGCTCCTGACGAGGTGGACAAGCTCATCCGCGCGGGGGAGGGCTGGCTGGCCGCGCACCCGGACCGCGGGGCCATCACCCGCCGCTATCTCGCCAACCGGCGCGGTCTCGTCCGCACGGCGCTGGGCCGCCTCGCCGACGCCGAGGACGCGCCCGACGAGGCCCTCGACCCCGCGGAGGTCGAGGAGGAGCCGGCGGCGGAGGAGACGGAGGAGAAGTCCGTCTCGCTGGCCGAACGCCGTCTCCAGTCGGTCGTGCAGGAGCTGCGCGACGAGAACGCCCGGCGCGTCATCGACCTTGGCTGCGGCTCAGGGAAACTGCTCACGCGACTCGCCAAGGACGACTTCTTCAGCGAGATCTCCGGTTCGGACGTCTCACACCGCGCCCTCAGCCACGCGTGGCGGCGGCTCCGCTGGGACAAGCAGCCGCGCCGGGAGAACGACCGCGTCCAGGACGTCTTCCAGGGCGCGCTGACCTACGCCGACGAACGGTTCCGCGGCTATGAGGCGGCCGTGCTGATGGAGGTCATCGAGCACATCGACACGCCGCGCCTCGGAGCCGTGGAACGGGTGGTGTTCGGGCACGCCTCGCCCCGCGTGGTGGTCGTGACGACCCCGAACGCCGAGCACAACGTCCGCTACGAGGGGCTGGCGCCGGGGGCCATGCGCCACCCAGACCACCGGTTCGAATGGACGCGGGCCGAGTTCCGCGCGTGGGCCGGCCGGGTCGCCGCCGCGCACGGCTACCGCGTCCGGTACGTGCCGGTCGGCGACGACGATCCCGAGGTCGGCGCACCGACGCAGATGGGGGTGTTCACACGATGACCGAGATCAAGCTCCCGGACATGGGACTCGTCGTGCTGGTCGGCGTGACCGGCTCGGGCAAGTCGCATTTCGCGCGCAAGCACTTCAAGCCGACGCAGGTGGTGTCGTCCGACTACTGCCGCGGGGTCGTGTCGGACGACGAGAACGACCAGTCCGCCACCGGCGACGCCTTCGACCTGCTGCACTACATCGTGGCCAAGCGGCTGCGGCGCGGCCTGCTGACCGTGGTGGACGCGACGAACGTGCAGAGCAGGGCGCGGCAGTCGCTGCTGCAGATCGCCAAGGACCACGACGTGCGGTCCGTCGCGATCGTGCTGGACGTCCCCGAGAGCGTCGCCGCCGAACGCAACGCCGCCCGCCCGGACCGGGACCTGCCCGCGCACGTGATCCCGCGGCAGCGCCGCGAGCTGCGGCGCGGCCTGCGGACGCTGGCACGCGAGTTCCGCCGGTTCCACGTGCTGAACGGCGTCGAGGAGATCGACGCCGCCACGATCACCTACGAGAAGGCGTGGAACGACAGGCGCGAGCTGACCGGGCCGTTCGACATCATCGGCGACGTGCACGGCTGCCGCGCCGAACTGGAGGACCTCCTCGCCGACCTCGGCTACGAGATCGACCGGGACGCGCAGGGACGCGCCGCGGGGGCGAACCACCCCGGCGGGCGCACCGCCGTGTTCGTCGGGGACCTCGTCGACCGCGGCCCCGACTCGCCGGGCGTGCTGCGCCTGGTGATGGGCATGGTGGCCGCCGGCGACGCGCTCTGCGTGTCCGGCAACCACGAGGCGAAGCTCGTGCGCGCGCTGCGCGGCCGCAAGGTGCGCCTCGCGCACGGGCTCGCCGAGTCGATGGAGCAGCTCTCCGCGGAAACGGAAGAATTCCGCGACGCGGCGCTGAGCTTCATGGACGGCCTCATCAGCCACTACGTCCTGGACGGCGGCCGTCTCGTCGTGGCCCACGCCGGCCTGAAGGAGGACTACCACGGCCGCGCGTCCGGACGGGTGCGGTCGTTCGCGCTCTACGGCGACACCACCGGGGAGACCGACGAGTACGGGCTGCCCGTCCGCTATCCGTGGGCGCGCGACTACCGGGGCAAGGCCATGGTCGTGTACGGGCACACGCCCGTCCCCGAAGCGGAGTGGATCAACAACACGATCTGCCTGGACACCGGCGCGGTGTTCGGCGGGAAGCTGACCGCGCTGCGCTATCCGGAACGCGAGCTGGAGTCCGTCCCCGCGCGGCAGGTCTGGTACGAGCCGACCCGTCCGCTGGAGGCGCCGGCCGGTTCCTCCAGCGCGGGCGGGCACAGGGAGAGCGAGGTCCTCAAAATCGAGGACGTGTTCGGCAACCAGGGCGTCGAGACCCGCCTGATGGGCCGCGTCGCCGTCCGCGAGGAGAACGCCCTGGCCGCGCTTGAGGTGATGAGCCGGTTCGCCGTGGACCCGCGGTGGCTCGTCTACCTGCCGCCCACCATGGCCCCTGCGGAGACGTCGTCACTGCCCGGATACCTGGAGCACCCGGCCGAGGCCCTAGCCGCGTACCGGGACAAGGGCGTCGTCCGCGCGGTGTGCGAGGAGAAGCACATGGGCTCGCGGGCCGTGGTGGTCGTCTGCCGCGACGCGTCCGTCGCCGCCGACCGCTTCGGCGTGGCCGACGGGACGACCGGCGCCGTGTACACCCGCACCGGACGGTCCTTCTTCAGGGACGCGTCGCGCACGGCGGAGGTCCTGGACCGGCTCCGCGGCGCGATCGGCGCCGCCGGGCTCTGGGACGAGCTGGAAACCGGATGGCTCGTCATCGACAGCGAGCTGATGCCGTGGTCGGCCAAGGCCATGGACCTCATCCGCACGCAGTACGCGGCGACCGGCGCGGCCGCCCGCGCCGCCCTGCCGATGGCCGCCGACGTTCTCGCGCGCGCGGACGAACGCGGCCTCGACCTCGGTGGTCTCCGTGAGCGGGTCGACCGGCGTGCCGCGAACGCGTCCCGCTTCCGGGACGCCTACGCGCGGTACTGCTGGACGGTGGACGGGCTGAGCGGGCTCCGGCTCGCGCCGTTCCAGATCCTCGCGGGAGAGGGCCGCAACTGGGCCGTCGAACGCGACCACGAGTGGCACATGGCCGTGGCCGGGCGGCTGGCGGACGGCGACCCGACCGGGCTCGTCCAGCGGACGGGTTCGGTGACCGCCGACCTGAACGCCGCGGAGTCGGAGGCCGCCGTCACCGAGTGGTGGGAGAAGCTCACCGCCGCCGGCGGCGAGGGCATGGTCGTCAAGCCGCTGGGGCCGTTCCCGGAGGACCGGCGGATCCAGCCCGGCGTCAAGTGCCGCGGCCCGGAGTATCTGCGCATCATCTACGGCCCGGACTACGCCGAGCCGGAGAACCTCGACCGGCTGCGCGGCAGGTCGCTCGGCCGCAAGCGCTCACTGGCGATGCGGGAGCACGCGCTCGGCGTCGAGGCGCTCGACCGGCTCACCGGCGGTGAACCGCTGTGGCGGGTCCACCAGGCCGTCTTCGCCGTCCTGGCGCTCGAATCCGAACCCGTCGACCCGCGTCTGTGACCGGGCGGCCAAGGGCTGCGGCCGTGTGGCCCGTGCCCATGGCCGTGCGGCCCGCCTCCAGGGGGCACCCCTGCGAGGCGGGCCGCGCCAAGGCCGCCGCCTGGCTGCTCCGGAGGAGCGGCTCAGGTGGAGAACAGCATGTTGAACACGCTGCCGTGGTGAGGGCGGCGGTGCCCGCCGTGGTGGTGGTGAACCACCGCCGCCCCTCCGGCAGGCGCTCCCCATCCCGGCGCCCCGGCGGGCGGCGGCGCCGCCCGGTACTGGGCCTCCATCTGGGCCAGGGCCTCAAGCTCCCCGTAGTCGAGGAAGATTCCCCGGCAGCTGTCACATTGCTCGATGTGGACGCCGCTGCGGGTGTAGGTCCGCATTACGCCACGACATTTAGGGCAGTGCATCGCCTTGTCGTCCTTCCGGTCTGGATCCCCAGGTAGAGGCTAAATGTAGGGCAGGTTTCGCGCCACGTCATGCCGTGCCCCCTGCCGCGGATATTCTCGCGCAGGCGTCGACCATCGCCTGCTCTGGCCCGTCAAGTGGCCGATCTTCCCTTCTGGCTGATATGACGCACGTGGCGGCGATCTGGATCGCAAGACTTCGCGCGGGCACGTCCAAGGCCGTCCACGGGTCGCCGCCGGCGGGCACCGCCGGACCGCCCGCCGACTGGTACGCACCCAGAAAGCGGCCCCACTCATCGGGGTGCAGGACACCCGCCGAGTAGAGCGCGGCGGGACGGGCGAGGTCCCACGCGGGGTCGCCTCTGCCGAGATCCTCGATGTCGATGAGCCGCCACCGTCCGTCCTGCGCGCGAACCATCTGGCCGAGGTGCCAGTCGCCGTGGATGAGGCGTTCCCCTGTCCCGGACGGTTCCCGGCCCTCACCGCGTATCCAGGAGGGGAGCGTGGCGAAGGCCCGCCGCACCTCGTCCTCGGCGGAACCGCCGGCGAGACGGGAGACCAGCCGCGCCACACGGGTCGGACGTCCCCAGCGGGGCGCGTAGGCCGGGATCGTCGTGGAATGCAGCTCCGCCAGAAGCCGCGCGCCGTCCTCCCAGGGAAGGTCCTGCTGAGGATCCACCGGGTCACCGAACACGGAGACCGTGACCGTCCGCCCTTGCACGCTGAGCGGCTGCCCCAGGGGCCCGATCACGACGCCTGGCAGGGTGCCCGCCAGGCGTATCCGTTCGAGGAACGGGGCCCCGTGCTCACGGTCGGCCTGATGCGCCTTCACCACCACGTCGCCGACCCGCACGACCAGCACGCCGTGCCGGTCGTACAGCGTCTCCGGCTCCGCGGGCGCGGAGGACGGCGGTGCGACGCGGGCCGAGTCGCGTCCGATCTCAACGAGCCGGGCGAGGAGCTCCGGCTGGACGGTCTCGATGTGCACCCGCCCAGTAAACACCCGGCGCACGACGTCTACGCCGGTGAGTTGACGGCCTCGTCGCGGAGCCGCTGACGGATGACCTTGCCGATGATGTTGCGCGGCAGCTCGGTTCGGGGCCGGAACTCGTCCGGCACCTTGTAGTGCGACAGGAAGCGCTCGCAGTGCCGCCGCAGCTCGTCCGCCGAGAACGGGTAGGCGGGGTGTTCCACCACGTGGGCGATGATGCGCTCCCCGCGCCGGCTGTCCGGGACGCCGACGACGGCGCAGTCGTAGACGGCGGGATGGCGCCGCAGCACCTTCTCCACCTCGGTGGGGGAGACGGTGAACCCGCTGATCTTGATCATGTCCCGCAGGCGTTCCAGGATGGTGATGAAACCGTCCTCGTCCATCACCGCGATGTCACCCGTGCGGAGCCACCCCTTCGAGAGGGCCTGGGCGGTGGCGAGCGGCGCGTTCCAGTAGCCGACGAACACCTGGGGCCCGCGCACGACGAGTTCGCCGGGCTCGCCCGGGGGCAGGACCTTCGTCGGCTCGTCCTGGTCGACGATGACGACGTCGGTCATGGGCAGCGGCAGGCCGACGGTCAGGTTCCGGGCCCGGCCGTCCAGCGGGTTGCCGGTGACGGCGGGGGACGCCTCCGAGAGCCCGTAGCAGTTGATCAGCCCCCGGGCGCCGAGCCGTCCGAGGCGGTCGATGGTGCCCTGCCCCAGTCCCATCGCGCCGGAGATGTAGATGCGCAGCGATTTCAGGTCGGACGGCTGGAACCGGGGGCTGTCGAGCACCTTCTCGTACAGCGTCGGCACGCCGGGGAAGATGGTCGGCCGGTACTTGCGGATGGCGCTGAGCACCCGGTCGCCGTCGTAGCGCGGGAGCAGCACCACGGCCCCGGCCGTCATCGCCGGCGCCACGAGGCAGCTCATGAGCCCGAACGAGTGGAACAGCGGCAGGACGGCCAGCGTCACGTCCTCTCCCGGGCGCCCGTCGCGATCCCACGCGTGCTGCTGGCAGGCGTTGGCGATGAGGTTGCGGTGGGTCAGCATCGCGCCTTTGGGGCGTCCCTCCGTCCCGCCGGTGTACTGGATGGCGGCCAGATGCCGGGACGGCTCGATCGGCAGCTGGCCCACGCGCTGCCGCGGCACCCTCTGCAGTTCCTTGAACGGGACCACGGCCGGGTCGGCCGGCACGTCCGCGGTGATGGCGGCGCGCCGCCGCTGCATCTGCACCAGCGGCAGCCTCAGCGCGATCCGCCTGTGCAGCGGCAGGAAGTCCACGAGCGACGTCACCACGATGTGTTCGAGCCGCAGCTTGGAGTGGACGGCCTTCACCGTCGCGTAGGAACGATCCAGCACCACGGCGACCCGGGCGCCGCAGTCCGCGAGCTGATGGAGCATCTCCTCCTCGGTGTACAGCGGGTTGTGCTGCACCGCGATCGCCCCCCTGCGCAGCACGCCGTAGAACGCGATGACCTGCTGCGGGCAGTTCGGGAGGATCAGCGCCACCCGGTCGCCGGGCTGGACTCCGAGCCGGTGGAGGCCGTCGGCGAACCGGTCCACGGCCTCGCGCAGGTCCCGGTAGCAGATCTCGCGGCCGAAGAAGTACAGCGCGGGCCTGCGCGGGTACCGCTCCGCCGCGTCGTCGAGCAGCCGTGTGACGGGAATGTCCGGGATGTTGAGATCGCCGGGAACGCCGGGCTGATACGACCGCCGCCACGGAGAAGATCGTTGTGACGAGTGCCACATAGGAGACGATTCAATCATCTATCGGGCGTCCGCGTCGCGGGTTCAAGATCTTTACCCGCGGCCGTGTGCGGCCCGCGATCCGCGCCGCCGCGGAAGAGGAGCAGGACGCAGCACGTGGCGACGGCGGCGAACGCGGCCAGGGCCAGGCAGACCGTGTGGAGGGCGCCGGTGTAGGCGGAGCCCTCCAGGCGACCGCCGCTGAGCGCCGCCAGCATCGCGCCGACGACGGCGATCCCGATGGTCTCGGTCGCGAGGCGGGAGGTGGCGAACATGCCCGCCGCCGTCCCGGCCTGCTCGGGACGCACGACGCTGATCGCCAGCCCGTCCAGCAGGCCCGTGGACAGCCCGAAGCCGGCGCCGGTGAGCACGAGCGGGACTGCCAGCCCCGCCGGCGTGCTGTCCGGGCCGATGGTCATCAGCAGCAGGGCGCCGGCCCCGGTCACGGCCACCGAGCCGGCGACCAGCACCACCCTCGGCACCCGCTTGGCGAGCGCCGACCCGGCCGTGGGCAGCACGACCGTCGGCGCGGTGAGCATCAGCAGCCACAGGCCCGCCTCGCCCGCGTCCAGCCCCACCACGGAGATGAGGTACGACGGCAGGTACACCAGGAACGGCACCAGGACGAACACGATCGCGCCCGCCGCGACGGCGAGCGAGGAGAAGCGGCGGTCGGCCAGCAGCCCGAGCTCGAACATCGGGTCCTCCGCGCGGCGCTCGGCGACCCAGAACAGCGAGCCCAGCATGGCGGACGCGGCGAACGCGCCGACGACGGCAGGATGCCCGAACCCGAGCCGGCCGCCCTCCACGACCGCGGAGATGAGCAGCAGCAGCGACGAGGTGAAAAGGACCGCGCCCCGCCAGTCGACCCCGCGTCCGCGGGCGTCCCGCCCGGCGGGCAGCATCGGGGCGAGCAGCAGCACCAGGCCCGCGACGGCGGACGGGGCGGCGAACGCCGCGCGCCAGCCGAGCACGTCGACGAGCAGCCCGCCGATCGTCGGCCCGAAGGCGAGCCCCATGCCGAGCACCGTCCCGAGCGCGCCGAAGACTCGCACCCGCGCCCGCCCGTGGAACACCTGGGCGAGGATCGCCGAGCCGCCCGTGGCCGCCGCGGCCGCGCCGACGCCGCCGAGGAGGCGGACGGCGTTGAGCGTCACGATGTCCCCGGCGACCGCGCTCAACAGCCCGCTCGTGCAGAACAGCGCGACCCCGGCGGCGAAGGTCCGGCGCCGGCCGAGCACGTCGGCCAGCGAGCCCGCGAACACCAGGAAGCTCGCGAAGCACGCGTTGTACCCGTTGATCACCCATTGCGTGGAGGCGAGGCCGCCGCCGAGGTCCTCCCGGATCTCCGGCAGCGCCACCGACGCCCCCGTGATCGCCAGCGGGAACGTGAACGACGACAGCAGGACGACGGCTAGAACGATCGCGCGCCTGAACACGTTGGGCCACGCTATGCCACCCGCGCACGCCGCGCGCGGTGCCGGAGGCTAACGGGTCCAGCCCTCGGAGGCGGTGACCGTGCGGGAGCCGGGGGCGGGCGGTTCGACGGGGCGTCCCTCGTAGGCGGTCGACAGGACGATGTGCGAGTTCATCTCGCCGTGTTCGCCGAGCCGTTCGAGGAGCCCCTCCAGGTGCGGCATCGACGCGACCCGCACCTTGAGCATCGAGCACCAGTTGCCGCTGAGCTTGTGGACCTCGGTGACCTCGGGCAGGTCCTCGGCGGCGCTGGTCTTCAGCAGGCAGCGGCCGAGGGCGCAGCGCATCTGCACGAACGCCGTCAGCGGCTGCCCCACCCGCGCCGGGTCCACCCGCGCCTGGTAGCCGGTGATCACACCGGTCTCCTCCAGCCGCCGCACACGCTCGGCGACCGCCGGGGACGACAGGTTGACCCGGCGCGCCAGCCCGTTGAACGAGAGGCGCCCGTCCCGCTGAAGCTCGGCGATGATGCGCCAGTCGGTCTGGTCCAGCTCTCGATCCATCTGCAAAGCCTCCCTCGCGGAACGCCTTCCAAAATAGAGGCGAGCGGTGCTGAACACCAGGAAGTGTCCATTCCCCTGGATGATCGACATTCCTACCGTTAACACATGCTCCTTCATGCGAAACGCGTGCGCCCGATGGCGGCGCTGGGCTCGGGCACCGCCCTGATGAACGCGTCCATGGCGGTCGCGGGCGCGACCGGGACCCTGGTCGCCGCGGACCGGCTCGGCGCGGGCTGGGGAGGCGTCCCCAACGCCCTCGGCATCGCCGGGACGGGCCTGGGCGCGCTGACCCTGACCCGGCTGATGGGCCGGATGAGCCGCCGCGGCACGCTCCTGCTCGGCTACCTCTCGGCGGCCGCGGGCGCGTGCCTGGCCGCCGTCGCCGTCGCGCACGGCGACGTCGCCGGCCTGTGCCTCGGGATGGTGCTGCTGGGGCTCGGCAACGCCGGCGCCCAGCTGTCCCGCTACGCGGCGGCCGACCTGTACCCGGCGGGACGGCGCGGCACCGCCATCGGGCTCGTGGTGTGGTCCGCGGCCGTCGGCGCCGTCGGCGGCCCGCTGCTGCTCCACCCGTCCGGCACGGTCGCCGGCGACCTCGGCTTCCCCGTCCTCGCCGGCCCCTTCCTGCTGGCCGTGCTCACCTGCGCGGGCGCCGCCGCCGCGACGACCGCCGGGCCGCGCGGCAGGACGGGGACGCCCCGCTCGCCGGTGCCGCTGCGCAAGCTGGTCACGACCCCGGTCGCGCGTTCCGCGCTGACGGTGATGGTGACCGCGCAGGTCGTGATGGTCGCCGTGATGACCGCCGCGCCGCTGGACATGCACCTGCACGGCGACGGCCTCGCGGCCGTGGGGATGACGCTCTCGGCGCACACCCTCGGCATGTTCGCCCTGTCACCGGTGACCGGCCGCCTGGTCGACCGTTTCGGCCCGCGCCCGGTGATCCTCGGCGGCCTGCTCACGCTGGCCCTGTCCACCGCGCTCGCGGCGGTCGCGACCGGTGCCCTCGGACGTCCTCTGGCGCTCTTCCTTCTCGGCTACGGGTGGAACCTCTGCTTCGTCGGCGGCAGCGGCCTGCTCGCCCGGGACCTTCCGGAGTCCGAGCGCCCGCACGCCGAGGGCGCGGTCGACGCCGCCGTCTGGATGCTCGCCGCGGCGGCGAGCCTGCTGTCGACCGTCGTCCTGTCCGCCGGCGGCTACGCCGTCCTCGCCTGGGCGTCCTGCGCCCTGACGCTGCTGATCACGCTGATCCTGGCCCGCCGCGGCGAACGGACGCCTCCGGCGCCCGGACAGACCCCGCCCGGAGACGCCGTGCCCGGGACCCGAGACGCGGCGGCCGTGGACGTCAGGCCGCCGTGACGGGCGCGGTGACGTCAGATGCGGCCCGTGCCGCGGCAGACGTTGCACGTCTCGCCGGTGGCGGTGCTGGTGCCGGTCCCGTTGCAGCCCGGGCAGGAGCGTGTCGCCGGCTTGTTGTGCTTGCCCACGGTCCACCACCTCCCCGGGCCCTCATCTTAGAGGCTGCGCCGGCCGGACGCCGGGCCGCGGCGAGCCGTCCCCGAGCTTCACCGGCCGTTGCACCGGTGCCGCTCGCGCCCCGCGGCAACCGCCGCCCGGGCGGCGTTCGGGGAGTGCCCGGCACTTGTACGCTGTCCTCGCGAGCACGAAACTGACAGCGGTAGTGC
The DNA here is from genome assembly GCF_040650055.1 of Spirillospora sp. NPDC048819. Classification (NCBI taxonomy): domain Bacteria; kingdom Bacillati; phylum Actinomycetota; class Actinomycetes; order Streptosporangiales; family Thermomonosporaceae; genus Spirillospora; species Spirillospora sp. NPDC048819. The sequence continues at coordinate 173,138 of NZ_JBEZGN010000015.1, forward strand.
CCCTCAGTAGGAGAACACGCGGGCGGATGCCGCCCATCGTGGCCGTCCCGATGAGGAGCGGGACCTCCGAACTGGGGAGATCGGTGAAGCGTCCGATGATCGCCGCGGCCCGGGCGCCCGGCTCATGACCGCGCCGATGCCGCTCACGACCCCGATCCGCCCGTACGACTGGGGGTCGCGCACCGCGCTGCCGGAACTGCTCGGCATCGAGCCGACCGGCCGCCCGCAGGCCGAACTGTGGGCGGGCGCGCACCCGGCGGCGCCCTCGTCGGTGGACGGGACGCCGCTCGACGTCCTCATCGGCGGCGACCCGGTCGGGATGCTGGGCCGTCCCTCGGTGGAGCGCTTCGGCCCCACGCTGCCCTACCTGCTCAAGATCCTCGCCGTCGAGCGACCGCTGTCCCTCCAGGTGCACCCGACGACGGCGCAGGCCGAAGCGGGATTCGCCGTCGAGGAGGAGCGCGGCGTCCCGCGCGACCATTTCACCCGCACCTACAAGGACCCTTTCCACAAGCCGGAGATGGTCTGCGCCCTCACCGACTTCCACGGGCTCTGCGGCTTCCGCGACCCCGCCGGAACCGCCGACCTCCTCGAAAGCCTCGCCGTTCCCGAACTGCGCCCCTGGATCGCGGTGCTGCGAACCGAGCCGCCGGACCGGGCTCTCCGCACCGTTCTCACACAAATGCTGGACGAGGACTCCCGGCGCATTCAGGCCGCGGTCGAACCGTCCCTCACGTCCGTCTACGCCGACATCGCCCGAGCGCACCCGGGCGACCCGGGAGTCCTCGCGGCCCTGCTCCTCAACCACGTCGAACTCAAGCCCGGCCAGGCGCTCTTTCTGGACGCCGGAGTTCCGCACTCCTATCTGGGCGGTCTCGCCATCGAGGTCATGGCCAATTCCGACAACGTCCTGCGCTGCGGGCTCACCGGAAAGCACATCGACGTCCCGGAACTGATGCGCGTGGTCGAGTTCGTCCCATCGAGCCCCGCCAGGGTCGAACCGTCGCCGGAATTCGGGTACCGTCCAGAGGCCGACGAATTCATCCTCGTCCGCCACGACCTGACCGGCGACCCCCATGACCTGACCGGCGGCCTGCCCCAGACGCTTCTGTGCCTGGAAGGCGAGGCCCATCTCACGACAGATCGCACCTTGACCCTCACCCGCGGCCGAGCCGCCTTCGTCCCCGCGAACGCCCCCGCCACCCGCCTCACCGGAAAGGGCGTCCTCTACCGCGTGCTGCCCGCGATCCGATGACCGTCCTGGCCCTCGACATCGGCGGCACCAAGTTCGCCATCGCCCGGGTCGGCGTTGATGGAACGTTCCAGGACCGCGCCGAGCACCCCGTCGGGCAGTCGCCGACGGCCACGCTGCGCGGGCTCGTCGCCGACTTCGCCGGACCCGGCCTCACCGGCGTCGGCATCGGCTCGGCGGGCCCGATCGACACGGCGTCCGGCGCGGTCAGCCCGGTCAACATCCCCCGCTGGCGCGACTTCCCCCTGGTCGCCGCCGTCCGGCGCTTCGTGCCCGGCGTCCCCGTCTCGCTCGCGGGCGACGCCCAGTGCATGGCCCTCGGCGAATGGTGGCGGGGCGGCCACACCTGCTCCTCGCTGCTCGGCATCGTCGTGTCGACCGGCGTCGGCGGCGGCCTCATCATCGACGGCCGCCCCTGGACGGGCCGGACCGGAAACGCCGGGCACATCGGGCACGTCATCGTCGACCGCGACGGGGAGCCCTGCGTCTGCGGCGCCCGCGGCTGCCTGGAGACCGTCGCCGGCGGCCCCAGCATGGTCCGCTGGGCGCTCGCCCGGGGCTGGACGTCCCCCGCGACCGGCCGCCCCGACGCCCGGGCCCTGGCGGCCGCCGCCCGCGACGGCGCGCCGATCCCGCTGTCCGCCTTCCGGCGGGCCGCCGACGCGCTCGCCACGGCGATCCTCGGCGCGGCCGCCGTCCTCGACGTCCACGACATCGTCATCGGCGGCGGTGTCGCGGCCGCCGGCGACCTGCTCCTGGACCCCCTGCGGGACGCGATCGCCGCACGCGCCGGCATGTCCCACCTGCGCCACCTGCGGGTTTCCGTCACCACCCTGGACCGCGACGCCGGGCTGTACGGCGCCGCCGCCCTCGCCCTGATCGGGTCCGGCGAACCTCTCCGGCAGACGCCGTGACCGGCCCCCGAATCTGAGACTCAACGCTTCCTTAACGCCGTCATAAGGACGGCGCCGCGAGGCCCATCCGGTGCGAGGTTCGTTGCGTGGCAACTGAGCCGTCACCCCCGAACCGGGGATGAGCTGGACGAAAAGGATTGCGAATGGGCAAGAACACCGGTTCGTTCGCCCCCGGCCTGCCGGGGGAGCGGATGCGCCCCGCGGTGGTCGCCCGGGCCTTCCAGACCCTGCCGTCCGTGCACCGCGAGATCCTCACCGAGACGGTCTTCAGAGACCGCTCGGTCAACGAGGCCGCCGCCTCGCTGGGGGTGCCGGTGGACGTGGTGAAAGCCCGCGTCTACCACGCGCTCCGAGCGTTGAACACGGCCCTGGACACCCCGCGACCGACCGTGTGACGCGCGGGCGGCGAGTTCCCCGGCGACGCCGGCCTCGATCCCGATGCGCGGCGGGAGGCCCGCCGGATAAACGGGTTGCCGGGGCGGTTCCCGCCCCGGCACCATGGGCGTCGTAGGGAACGAGACCGGAAGGAGAAGGACATGCGCAGTCATCGGATCCACAGCAGCAGCCTCTCCGGTCTCGGGAGCCGCCCCAGGACGTGACCAGCGCGTTCTGACGCCGACCGCCCGCAGACCGTGGGCGGTCTTTTGTTTTCCCGGAGGGTTGGCCGAGTGGTAAGGCAGCGGCCCGCTAAGCCGTGGTCAGGGTCATCCCTGCGCGAGTTCGAATCTCGCACCCTCCGCGTCCGGTGCGGTCATGCCGGAGACGTGGCCTTCGTGGTGTAGTGGTCTGCATGCCAGGTTGTGATCCTGGAGGTACCGGTTCGATCCCGGTCGGGGGCCCTTGTGAAGTAAGGGCGGTGATGGGCGCCAGATATTGCCCAGGGGCTGGTTCCGGCTGACGTTGCATTTGATCAACGATGGAAAAGCCTTCTGTATGCACAGCTCCTCCGCGAAGGCGATGTGGTCCGGCCTCCTGGCGCTCGGCGTGCTGGCCGCGCTCGTGCTCGCCGCACTCGGCGTCCCCGTCCGGGCGGAGCCGGGACCCGCCCCCTATCTCGACCCGCAGCTGTCCGTCGAGGACAGGGTCGACGACCTGCTCGACCGGATGAGCCTGGACGAGAAGCTCGGCCAGATGACGCAGCCCGAACGCAGGTACATCACCACGGAGGAGATCACCCGCTACCGGATCGGCTCCGTGCTGTCGAGCGGCGGTTCGGCGCCCGCCCCGAACACGCCGGAGCGGTGGGCGGACATGTACGACGAGTTCCAGCGGGCCGCGCTCGCCCAGCCGCTGCGCGTCCCGCTGATGTACGGGGTGGACGCCGTCCACGGCCACAACACCGTCGTCGGCGCGACGATCTTCCCGCACAACATCGGGCTCGGCGCGTCCCGCGACCCGGCCCTGGTCCGCGAGATCGGCGCCGCGACCGCGCGGGAGATGGCGGGGACGGGCGTCGACTGGAACTTCGCGCCCTGCGTGTGCGTGGCCCGCAACGACCGGTGGGGCCGGACGTACGAGTCGTTCGGCGAGGTGCCCGAGCTGCCCTCGATGATGACGACGCTCATCGAGGGGCTGCAGGGCGACGAGCTGGGCGGCCCCGCGTCCGTCCTGGCGACGGCGAAGCACTACGTCGGGGACGGCGGCACGGCCGGCGGCGACGACCGGGGCGACACGAGGATCCCGGAGAGGGAACTGCGCGCGGTCCACCTGCCGCCGTTCCGCGCGGCCGTGGAACGCGGCGTCGGCTCGGTGATGGTCTCCTACAGCTCGTGGAACGGGCTGAAGATGCACCAGAACCGGTACCTGATCACGGACGTGCTGAAGCGTGAGCTGGGTTTCACCGGGTTCGTCGTGTCGGACTACAACGGCATCGACGAGATCGACGGGGAGCCCGGCTTCACCCGGGACGAGGTCGCCGCCGCGGTCAACGCCGGGATCGACATGGTGATGGTGCCGACGAAGTGGCGCAGGTTCATCGAGTACCTGCGGGAAGGCGTGAAGGACGGCGACGTCCCCATGTCCCGCATCGACGACGCGAACCGCCGGATCCTGGCCAAGAAGTTCGAGCTGGGCCTGTTCGAGCACCCGATGGCGGACCGGGAGTATCTGCGCACGGTCGGCGGAGCCGCGCACCGCGAGCTGGCCAGGCGCGCGGTCGCCGAGTCGCAGGTGCTGCTGAAGAACGACGGCGTGCTTCCCCTGGACGACCACGACAAGATCTTCGTGGCGGGCGGCGGCGCGGACGACATCGGCGTGCAGTCCGGCGGCTGGACGATCACCTGGCAGGGCGAGCAGGGCCCGATCACGCCGGGCACGACGATCCTGGAGGGCATCCGCGCGGCGGCGGACCCGCCCGCCTCCTACAGCAGGGACGGCACCGGCGTCGACGGGTCCTATGACGCCGCCATCGCCGTCGTGGGGGAGAAGCCCTACGCCGAATACCACGGCGACAGGACGGGTGACCTGGGCCTCGACGCCGACGACCTCAAGGCCATCGAGCGGCTGCGCGCGGCGGACGTCCCGGTGATCGTGGTGCTGGTGTCGGGGCGCCCGATGGACATCGCCGCGGAGCTTCCCGAGTGGGACGCGCTGGTCGCGTCGTGGCTGCCGGGCACGGAGGGCGCCGGCGTGGCCGACGTCCTGTTCGGCCGCACCGCCCCCACCGGCCGGCTCCCGGTCACGTGGATGCGCGACAGCGACCAGCAGCCCATCAACCGGGGCGACGGCAAGGAGCCGCTCTTCCCGTTCGGCTACGGCCTCACCTACGACTGAGCGGTCAGGGCGCCCAGCGCCTTCTGGAGGTCTCCGGCCGCCCGGTCGACGGACTTCTCACCGGTGACCGCGGCGGTCACGTGTTCCTGGACGGCTGCGCTGACCTCGTTGTAGCGGACGACGACCGGACGGGGCCTGGCCTTGTCCATGCCCTTCTTGAGCACCGGCAGGTACGGATACCGCTCGATCATTCCGGGGTCGTCGTAGAGGGCGGCGAGGGAGAGCGGGAACGACTGCGCGCGGCCGTACTCGTGCTGGATCTCCGGGCTGACGATGTGGGCGATGAAGTCGCGGGCGGTGGCCTGGTGCCGGGAGAACGCCGAGACGGCCAGGTTGTTGCCGCCGAGGGTGCCGGAGCCGAGGCCGTCCTTGCCGGGGATCGGGGCGACGCCGAACTTCCCGGCGACCTCGGAGCCGTCCTCGGCGGACGCGAGCGCGTACACGTAGGCCCAGTTGCGGTGGAAGACGAGGCCGCCCTCCTGGAAGGCGCGGCGGCCTTCCTCCTCCTTGAACGTGATGGCCTCCTCCGGGATCGTGCCGTCCTCGAAGGCGTCCACGAGGAACCGGAGCCCGGCCTTGGCCTGCGGCGTCGTGACCCGCGGCCTGCCGGACGCGTCGAAGACCTCGCCGCCCGCGGACTGCACGGCCTCGGAGTAGTTGACGGTGAGGCCCTCGTACTTGCCGTACTGGCCTGCGTAGCACCCGACGCCCTCGCCCTCCGGGAGCCGCCTGACCTTGGCGCACGCGTCGCGCATCTCGTCCCACGTCTTCGGCGGGCCCTCGACACCGGCCTTGGAGAGGAGGTCCTCGCGGTAGTAGAGGACGCCGGTGCCGGTCAGCCACGGCGCCGCGTACAGCCTGCCCCGGTACTTGCCGGTCTCCAGGGCCGCCGGGACGAACGAGGAGGTGTCGACGAGGCCGTCCGGCAGCGGCAGGATCCAGCGGCGCGCGGCGAACTCCGCCGTCCACACCGCGTCGAGCCGGACCACGTCGTAGGCGTCCGACTCGATCTGCATGTTCTGGACGAGCTGCTGCCGCGCCCGGTCGCCGTCCTCGGGCAGTTCGACGAGCCGGACCTTCTCCTCCGGGTGCTCGCCGTTCCACTCGGCGACGAGCTTCGGGACGGTCTGGGTGAGGTCCTTGCCGGTGGCGACGGTGATGGGGCCGCGGCCGTCGTTGCTCTCGGGCGTCCCCGGATCGGAGGAGCCGCCGCACGCGCTCAGCGCAAGGACCAGGGACGCGGCCGCTGCGGCGCCCGTCCAGAGGGGTCTGATCGTCATGGCGGCACCGGGCCTTTCACGGGTGGATCCGGGGCGAGGGCGATGACCGTGCCGTCCAGCCGGGCGCGTTCGGCGGCCCAGACGGCGCGGTGCGAGGCGAGGCTCTCCCGGACGCCCGAGCTGAGGCGCCCGGCGTCGCCGGTGGCCAGCGCCGCGGCGAAGGCGTCGGCGAGCGCGTCGTCGGCGTGGTCGTGGCGGCCGTCCAACGCGGCGTCGGACGAGTCGCCGGGCTCGATGGTCTCCAGTTCCCCGGTGACGAAGTCGCGGACCGAGATGCGCACGCCGTCGCCCTCCAGGGAGCCGGACGTACCGAAGATACGGGTCTGGCGCTGCGCGGCGGGGGAGAACGCGGTCATGGTGAAGACGCCGGTCGCGCCGGACGGGAACTCCATGCTGACGACCTGGTGGTCGACCACGTCGTTGTCGCAGGCGTAGACGCAGCGTCCGTACGGGCCTTCGCGCAGCGCCCGCAGCACGCCCGCCTCGGTGCGGTCGTCGGTGACCGCGCCGAGCGGCCACGCCTCCCGCCGGGGGTCGCCGAGGCAGGACAGGTACAGCCGGGTCGCGGAGTACGGGCAGCGCGCCTCCACCGCGCAGCCGGCGCACCGGTCGGCGGCGCCGGCCGGGCGGTTCTCCGGCCGGAAGTGCGACAGCCGCCCGAACGAGGAGAGCCGGGCGGGGACCTCGCCCAGCACGTGAATGAGCCAGTCGATGTCGTGGCACGACTTGGTCATCAGCATCGGCCCGGACTCGTCCTCGCGGCGCCAGTTGCCGCGCACGTAGGAGTGGGCGTGATGCCACCAGCCGACCGGCTCCAGATGCTGGACGCTGATGGGCGTGCCGATCCGCCCGTCCGCGATCAGGTCCCGGAGGGCGCGCGTGTACCCGGTGTAGCGGAGGACGTGGCAGACGGCGAGCATGACGCCGGCGGCCTCGACGGCGTCCACGATCCGCAGCGCGTCGGCCTCGGACGTCGCCATCGGCTTTTCCAGCAGGATGTGGCAGCCCAGCCCGGCGAACCGGATCGCGGGCTCGGCGTGCTCGGCGTCCTGCGTCGCGATGATGACGCCGTCGGCGACGCGTCCGGCGGCGGCCATCTCGCGCCAGCCGGGGAACGCCCGCCCGGGCGGGACGCCGTGCTCGGCGGCGAAGCGGGCGCGGCGGGCGGGGTCGGGCTCGGCGACCGCGACGATCCGGCCGGCCCCGGTGCGGGCGATCCGCCCGGCGTAACCGGACCCGCGCAGTCCGGCTCCGGCCACGGCGATTGCGGGCCCCGGCTGCTCCATCGGGTAGGGCCTCCTGACCTCGCTATCCTTGGCCCGGGACGAAACCGGGCCATTATGCAAGTTACTTTCATAAGTAGCTTCGGCATTCAATGTCATCCGTCCGCCGACCGCTGTCAAGAGGTGCCGTGACACACCACTCCCTGCACGGGGGCGACCCGTCGGTGCTCCGCCGGCTCAACTCCGCCGCGACCCTGCGGGCGCTGCGCGACGGCGGCGAGGGCACGCTGTCCGGGCTCGCCGGGCGGGTAGGGCTGTCCCGGCCCACCACCGAGGGCGTGCTGGCCGAGCTGATCGACCGGGGCCTGGTCGCCGAGGACGCGCCGCGTCCCGGCGCGGGGCTGGGCCGCCCCGCCCGCCGCTACCGGTTCCGTGCGGAGGCCGGACACGCGCTCGGCATCGACATCGACGCGCACCGGGTGCGGCTCGTCGTCGCCGACCTCACCGGCGGGGTCGCCGGCGGCCACCGCGCCGACCTCGACGTGCAGGCGCCGCCCGGCGAGCGCATCGCGGGGGTGCGCGCCGCGGTCAAGGCGTGCCTCGCCGCCGCGGGCGTCGAACGGCGGTCGCTGTGGGCGGTGGCCGCCGGGACACCGGGAGTCGTCGCGCCGGACGGAACGGTCACGTCCTGCACGGTCGTCCCCGGCTGGGAGGGCGTTCACCTGGCCCGCGAACTCGGCCGCTCGTTCTCCTGCCCCGTCCTCGTGGAGAACGACGCCAACCTCGCCGCGATGGCGGAGCGCTGGCGCGGCGCCGCCCGCGACGTCGACGACGTGGTGTGCGTCCACGCGGGCCTGCACACCGGCACGGGCGCGCTCATCGGCGGACGGCTGCACCGGGGACGCTGGGGCGCCGCCGGCGAGATCGGCATGCTGCCCGAGATGGGGCTGCGCGACACCACCGCCGCCCTCATCACCGGCACGGACGCCGGCCCCGAGGCCGCGAGCGCCGCACTGGCGGAACTGACCTCGGCGGCCAGGAACATGCCGTGCGGAGACGTGCCGGCGGGCGGTGGCTCGGCGGGGTCGGCGCGGCCCGCGCTCGACCACGCCGGGCGTGTTCTGGAGGCCGCGGGCTGGGGCGCGGCCGAGGCGAGGGCGGTCGTGGAGCGGCTCGCCGCCCGGATGGCGCGCGGCGTCGCGGCGATGGCCCTCGCCCTCGACCCCGAGATGATCGTGGTCGGCGGACCGCTGGTCAGGGCCGGCGACCTGCTGGTCTCCGAGCTGCGGCGGCGGGTGGAGCCGCTGTGCCTGAGCCCCGTCCGCATCGTGGCGTCCGAGCTGGGGGACGAGTCGGTCGGCCTCGGCGCGGTCCGGCTGGCCCTGGACCGGATCGACGAGGACCTCTTCCGCGTCGACCGCCCGTCCGATCCGTCCGCCAAGGGCTAGGGAGTCAGCGGGGTGTTGAACGACCAGCCCTCGGCCAGCATCGCGTCGGTTGCCGTCACGGCGGTGGCCAGGCGGTGTTCGTGTGGGCCGGTCACGGTGATGTGCGGCAGGCCCCGTTTCCGTAGTTCTTCTTCGAAGCGGCCCGACATCCACGATCTGATCGACTCCCCGTCGCGCCAGCCGTCCTGCTCGAACGGGACGCCCTCCGGGTCGGTGAGAATCCACAGATGGTGCGGGTTCCGCTCATGCACGGCCTCGACTTCCGGCGCCGGCGCTCCGAGATAGCGCTCGTGCCAGACCGCGGTGGCGAACGCGTCGGTGTCGCACACCAGCAGCGGTGAACCCGACCGCGCGGCGGCGTCCTCCAGAGCGGCGTGATGCTCGGCGATCCGCGTGAAGTCGGCGGACTCCCACACCAGGTCGTCCAGCCACAGCGACGGATCGCCGGAGGCGCGGCGGGCGGCGGCCAGCTTCTCCTCGGTGAACGTGCGCCCGTACTCCGGCACCCACCGGGTCGTCGCCCACACGCCGCCTCGCCCGGCATAGTGCGCGGCGAGGGCGCGGGCCAGCGTCGTCGTCCCGGTCGACTCGGCGCCGACCACCACGACCCGCCGCGCCAGGTACGCCCGGACGGGCGGCGCCAGGAACTCCCAGTTCCCGACGGGATCGTCCCGGACGGCGGTACCGCTGACGGGGAAACGGTCCCGCGGCGGGTCGACAGCGACGTGGACGGCGGAGAACCGTTTCGCCAGCTCGGGCCCGTACGCCTCGGAGCTGAACACCGCGTCCACCGGCGGGACGGGCACGCCGAGGCCCGACCGCATCGCCAGCCCGGCCCGGAACGCGGCGACGTGCGCCGACCAGATCTCGTCCGACTCGTAGTCGATCTCCACGTCGTCCACCGCCGGGATGATCTCGACGTGCGGCTGCTCGTGCGTCTCGCGGAGCCACGCGGTGCGCAGCGGAAGCGGGATGCTCTCGACGCTGGACGCGGCGACCACGACGCTCACCCGGGCGCACGCCGCGGCGGCGGCGTCGATCAGATGGCGGTGGCCGGTGTGCGGAGGGTAGAACTTGCCGATCACCAGCCCGTGCGCGTACGTCATGCGGGGACCGGAGCGGGACGGCCGGCCGTCTGCGAGCGCAGGTCGCGGCGCCACGCCAGCAGGCCGAACACGCACAAGGTCAGGAAGACGACGTACAGGACGCTCGTCAGCTTCAGGTCCTTGTGGAAGTACAGCGGGATGTAGACGAGGTCGGCGGTGATCCACAGCCACCACGACTCCAGCAGCTTGCGCGACTGCCCGTAGACGGCCATGAGGGAGATCGCCGTGGTGAGGGCGTCCCAGAACGCCACGGTCGAGTCCGTCCAGGCCGACAGCGCCCAGGTCAGCAGCGCGGTGGTCGCCGCGCCCGCCACGAAGAGGGCCGCCCATTCGGTGCGGCGTGTGCGCCTGACCGGCAGGTTGTCGCGGCCGTCCCCGCCGTACAGCCACACCCACCACCCGTACGTCTGGAGCGCGATGTAGAAGACCTGCAGCCCGGAGTCGGCGTAGAGGCCGCCGTCCAGGAACACGAGGCCGAGCAGGATCACGTTCGCGATGCCGATCGGCCAGTTGAGGATGTTCTGCCGGACGACGAGCCACACGTTGACGGCGCCGGTCGCGAAGCCGAGCAGCTCCGCCCACGTGGTCGGCACCGTGCCGAGATGGAAGGCGGGGTCGAGCAGCGGGCCCAGCGGAACGTTCACCGACATGCCCGCAATGATCACATATCGTCAAAGAGACGACAAGGGGTTATGCGGGACTCAGCAGGACGAGCGGCGTCGTGGTCGGCCGCACCGACCCGCCGGCGGGCTCGACGGTGACGCCCAGCCTGTCGGACGGGCGCCACGTCCCGGCGACGACCGGGCGGCTCCGGTCGTCCGGCAGCAGGCCCGCCGAACGGGGACCGCCCGCGTCGATCAGCCAGAGCTGGTACGCCTTCGAGGACGGCAGCGTCCGCAGCCCCGACGACGCCACGACCACCCGGCCGCGCGACGCGGACGCGACGATCGTCACCGTCCCGCCGCCCGGGGCGCGGCCCGTCGCCGAACGCGCGTCCGGTGCGGACAGGACGGACGCCACCTCCCGGTAGGCGGCCTCGGTCCGCTCCACGCGCTGCCGCTCGCTGATCGCGACGCCGACGGACGCGGCCGTCACCAGGCACGCGGCGGCGGCCAGCCCGGCGGCGGCCGCGCGGCGCCACCGCCGCGGACGCACCGGC